>JAUYDJ010000121.1 GCA_030690025.1 Chloroflexota bacterium
AGCAATCTTTCAAAGTATCCCCCGGGATAGCTGCCGAGAGATTCAAAACCGTAACTCCTGGAAGAGGGGTATTTGTTTTTCTTTAGGGCAGGCTGAGCGGAGGGGTTTGGAAGGAGAATTTACTTGGAGTATTTCTTAACCGAGCCGCAGAAGACCATCAGGGACCTGGCGAAGAAAATAGCCGAGGAGCGGGTGCTGCCCGTCCGCGCCGAACTTGACGAAAAAGAGGAGTTCCCCTGGGCCATCATGAAAGACCTCGCCGAGGCCGATATGTTCCGCGTCTTCATCCCGGAGGCATACGAGGGCCTGGGTGGGGGATGCCTGGAGCTGGTGCTGGTGGTGGAGCAGCTGAGCCGGGTGTGCAGCGCCATCGCCGTCAGCTACGCGGCCAGCGCCCTGGGCACTTTTATACTGCTTGAATTCGGCACGGAAGCCCAGAAGCAGAAATACCTGCCCCAGGTGGCCAGCGGTAAGCGGCTGTCCGCCTTTGCCCTGACCGAGCCGACGGCGGGCAGCGATGCCAGCGGCATCAAGGCTACCGCCGAGACAGTCGAGGGCGGCTACCTGCTCAACGGCACCAAGCAGTTCATCACTAACGGCGGCGAGGCGGAGCTCTACACCGTCATCGCCCTGACTGATAAGACACGCGGCGCGCGCGGCGCCAGCGCCATACTGGTGGAGAAGGATACGCCCGGCTTTACCTTCGGCAAGAAGGAAAAGAAGATGGGTATCCGCGCTTCCGCTACCCGCGAGCTGGTCTTCAAGAACTGCCTCGTTCCCGCTGAGAACCTGCTCGGCAGAGAGGGCGCCGGTTTCCTGATGACCATGAAGCTCCTCGACCGCTCGCGGCCGGGCATAGGCGCGCAGGCATTAGGTGTCGCTCAGGGCGCGCTGGAGGCCGCCTTCGACTATACCAAGCAGCGTATACAGTTCGGCCATGCCCTTATTGCCCAGCCGGTGGTCATGGACATAATCGCTGAGATGGCCATCCAGGTGGAAGCGGCGCGGGCCCTGGTCTACGCCGCCGCCCGTACCGCGGACAGCGGTGTGAAGAGCTTTACTGAAGACTCGGCTATGGCCAAGGTATTTGCTTCGGACGTGGCCATGAAAGTGACCACCGACGCCGTGCAAATTTGCGGCGGCGCCGGCTACATGCGTGACTACCCCCTCGAGAAAATGATGCGCGACGCCAAGATCACCCAGATATACGAAGGCTCCAACCAGGTGCTGCGCAACGCCATTGCCCTGGAGGTCAGGAAGAGGAAGGCGCGCCGGGAATGAACATCGTCGTCTGCCTCAAGCAGGTCCCCGGCACCACCAAGGTAGAAATCGACCCCAAGACCAACACCCTCGTCCGGCAGGGAATCAAGAACGTGGTCAACCCGTTTGACGCCTATGCCCTGGAGGAAGGCGTCCGGCTGAGGGAGCGTTTCGGGGGCAAAGTCACCGCCATCAGCATGGGGCCGCCTCAAGCCGAAGAGATGCTGCGGGAGGCCATCTCGCTGGGCGCCGATGCCGCCGTGCTATTGAGCGACCGGGCTTTTGCCGGGGCGGATACCCTGGCGACCTCATACACCATTGCCCTGGCGGTGGAGAAGCTGAAGCCCTGCGACCTCGTCATTTGCGGTCGGCAGAGCATTGACGGCGATACCGGCCAGGTGGCCCCGGAGCTCGCCGAGGTGCTGGGCGTTCCCTTTGTCGCCTATGTCAGCAAGATTGAGGAAATCAACAACCAGAACATGCGCGTCCAGCGCATGGTTGAAGACGGCCATGAAGTCATCGAGGCCCCCCTGCCGGCCGTCATCAGTGTCACCAAAGAGATTAACGTGCCCCGTTTGCCGTCGTTGCGCGGGCTGACCAAAGCCAAGAGCGCGGTCATACCGGTCTGGACCGCCGGGGAGTTGGCCGCGGCTCAAGACCGGATTGGCCTGACTGGCTCGGCCACCAAAGTAGTCAAGATATTCTTCCCCCAGCGCGTCCGTAAGGGCGAGGTCTTCCAGGGGGAGGCATCCGCCCAGGTGGCGAGCCTGGTTGAGAAACTGCGGGAAGCTAAACTTATTTAGAGTGAAAATATGGGAATAGAGATTGACCTTGATAAATGTATCGGCTGCGGCGACTGCGAGCCGGCCTGTCCTTTTGGCCTGCTGAAAGTCGTCAATGACAAAGTCCAGCTCGTCGAAGGCTGTACCCTTTGCGGTGCCTGTGAGGATGCCTGCGCTTATGAAGCCATAGTCATTGAAGCGGTCGCGCCGGCGCCTTTAGCCGGTGAGGACCATCACGGCGTCTGGGTCTTCGCCGAGCAGCGCAACGGTAAGCTGAAGTGGGTTGGCTATGAGCTGCTGGCTAAAGGCAGGGAGTTAGCCGATACCCTGAAAACGGAGCTGTGCGCGGTATGCTTCGGGCACGGTGTTAATGACGTTAGTGAGCTTATTGCCGGCGGCGCCGACAAAGTCTACCTGGTGGATGAGCCGGCCTTAGCCAGTAACCAGGAGGACCTGCTTACCGGCGGACTGGTTGAACTGGTGCGGCAGTATAAGCCGGCTATTGTCCTGGCCGGCGCTACCGCACTGGGGCGCTCCTTTATTCCCCGGGCGGCGGCTATTTTGAAGACCGGCCTCACCGCCGACTGCACCGGGCTGGAAATTGATAAAGAGACCGGGCTGCTTTTACAGACCCGCCCCACCTTTGGCGGCAATGTCATGGCCACCATTATCTGCCAGTCCAGGCGGCCACAGATGTCCACCGTCCGCCCGCGGGTGTTCCGGCGGGGTGTACCGGACAAGGGCCGACAGGGCCAGATTATCAAGGTCGATTTCAACAAAGAGCGCGTCACCGCGAGGACGAAGCTGCTCAGCTTTGTCGAGGACATTACCGAGCGGGTCAAGCTGGACGAAGCGGATATCATCGTCTCGGGGGGACGAGGGTTGGGCAAGGCGGATAACTTCAAGCTGCTGGAAGAGCTGGCCAAAGTCCTGGGGGCGGCGCTGGGTTCATCACGGCCGCCGGTGGACGAGGGGTGGATTCCCTACTCGCACCAGGTCGGGCAGACGGGTAAAACGGTCTGCCCTAAGCTCTATATTGCCTGCGGCATCTCCGGTTCGGTGCAGCACATGGCCGGCATGGGGACTTCGGAGTGTATCGTGGCCATCAACGACGACCCCAACGCCCCCATCTTTGAAATTGCCACCTACGGCATCGTCGGCGACCTGTTCAAGGTGGTGCCGCTGATGATTGAGAAGCTGAAGAGCGGGTAGTCCGGTTAGAACCTGGTTTGCCGAAGAATCCTCAAGGATTTTGTGCTATGATGTCTAAGGGGAAGGGTTAGTCTAATGAAAGCGGTTGAGTCAAAAGTCGAGGTTTATCTAATGGCGCTCCAATCACTCTCTAAGGCGGAAAGGGAAGCGGTCATCGCCCGTTTGTTAGACGATGAAGAGCTAAGAGAAGATATTCTGGATTTAGCAATTATCCGGGAACGCCAGGGAGAACCTACGAGACCGTTCCGCGAGTATCTGGCGGAAAGAAAGAAGCTGACCCGCAGAGGTTGAAGTACGAAGTCCGCATCACTCATCCGGCTGAGAGGGAGATGGATAAACTCCCTGCGCTCGTACACAATCGCATTAGTCGGAGGATTCTTGGCTTAGAAGAGAATCCCAGACCAAGGGGCGGCAAGAAGCTGAGTGGTCGTGAAGAATATAGTCTCAGAGTCGGTGATTACAGAGTCCTGTACACCATTGATGATGAAGAACGTTTCGTAATTGTCTTTCACGTAGGTCACCGGAGAGAAATCTACCGCTAGACCGCGCCTGACTGAATCATCAAATTACACCTCAAAGAATTTTTTCTCATCGCTTGAGTTTGACAGCCAGTGTGCCGCTCTGAGTATAATAATAGCGGCCCTTTTTTCAGAGGTGGGGTGGAGTTACTATGCAGATAAATGTAGCGCAACTGCTTAAAGCAACTATCGGGACAACCCGCGACTATGAAATAGACGGGGCAGTTGATATTACCGGCGATGGCGTGGAACGCCAGGTCAAGGGTGAAGTGACGCTAACGCGCACCAACCGCGGCATCTTGGTGCAGGGCACGCTGCACACCGAGCTGGAATACACCTGCAGCCGCTGCCTGGCTCCATTCACCCTCCCGCTGACTTTCACCGTCCAGGACGAATATTTCCCGGCCATTGACGTTTCCACCGGGGTGCCGGTATGCCTGCCGGATGAACCGGGCTGTTTCACTATTGACGAGCACCACATCATCGATTTGACCGAAGCCATCCGCCAGTATGCCATACTGGCTATCCCGATGAAGCTGCTGTGCCGTGAAGATTGTGCCGGGCTGTGTCCCACCTGCGGACGTAATCTTAATCAAGGGGCCTGTGGTTGCCCGACTCAGGAAACCGACCCCCGCTGGGCCAAGCTGGTAAAGCTCGCTGAGCAGAAAGGAACGGAATAACTATGGGACCACTACCAAAGCGTAAATACCCCAAGGCGCGTCAGGGTGACCGGCGTTCTCACCTTGGTCTGCCATTGCCCGCCCTGGACAACTGCCCCCAGTGCCACAGCCCCAAGCTGGCGCACCACGTTTGTCCTACCTGCGGTAGCTATGGCGGCCGGGAAGCCATTGCGATTAAGGCCCCCAAGGCAAAGAAGACCAAGTGATAACGGGTTAGCTGACTCCACGGAGCGGAACTGATGAAGGCAGCTTATGTTTTCCCCGGCCAGGGTTCGCAGTCGGTAGGCATGGGACGTGACCTCTACGATACTTTTGGGGTCGCCCGGGCCGTCTTTGAACAGGCGGATAAAGTGTTGGGGTTCCCGCTTTCCCGGCTCTGCTTTGAAGGGCCGGAAGAAGAGCTCCGCCAGACCATCAATGCCCAGCCGGCCATCGTCACCGTCAGCCTGGCCTGTCTGAAGGCCATCCAGGGTATCGACCACGTATTGCCCCCTGCCTCTTTCGTGGCGGGGCACAGCCTGGGAGAATACACGGCGCTGGCTGCGGCGGACGTGCTCGACCTGCCCACCACTGTCTACCTCGCCCGTGAGCGGGGCCGGCTCATGCATGAGGCCGGGCTGAAGCAGCCGGGCGGCATGGTGGCCATAATCGGGCTGGATGAAGCTATCCTGGCCGAGGTCTGCCGCGAGACCGGCACCTGGATTGCCAATGTAAACAGCCCCGGTCAGCTGGTCATCAGCGGGGCCAGGGATAATCTGCCCAGAGCCGCCGATTTAGCTAAGGCCAGGGGCGCGGCCCGCGCTATCCCGCTGGCGGTGAGCGGCGCATTTCATACGCCGCTGATGCAGCCGGCAGTCGAGGGCATGTCTCAAGCTATTGCCAACCTGACCTTCCGTAACCCGGCCATCACCGTTATTGCCAATACCACCGCCCAGCCGTTGACCACGGCCGGGGTCATCAAGACCGAGCTGCTTAACCAGCTGTGCCACGGCATCCAGTGGCAGCGGTCGGTGGAATACATGGTCGGTCAGGGCGTCACCGACTTTATTGAAATCGGGCCGGGCAAGGTGCTTGCCGGGCTTATCAAGCGGATTGACAAAAGCGTTACCATTCGAAATATAAGTGACGCTGCGGCGATTAGAAACCTGAGCAACCTATCTTGATTCGAAAGAAGAGGGGGGGTGCCTCTCCTTTTTCGTTTCTAAAAGGGGGGATTGATATGGAGCTTGCGGATAGGGTGGCCATCGTGACCGGCAGCGGACGGGGGATTGGCCGGGAAATTGCCCTGCGGCTGGCCGAAGAAGGCGCTACGGTAGTGGTCAACGATATCGGGCGCGAGTCGGCGGAAGGCGTGGCGGCGGAAATCAAGGCAATGGGCCGGCAGAGCCTGGTGGTGCTGGCCGATGTGAGCTCGTCCGCAGACGTGGGCAGAATGGTGGAGACTGTCAAGAATACCTATGGCAAGATTGACATCCTGGTGAACAATGCCGGTATTGCCCGCGACCAGCTGGTGGTGCGCATGACCGAGGAGGACTGGGACAAGGTGCTATCCGTCGATTTGAAGAGCGTCTTTCTCTGTACCTCGGCGGTGCTGCGGCACATGCTCAAGCAACGTTCGGGCCGGATTGTCAGCATCGCCAGTATCGTCGGCATAATGGGCAACCCGGGACAGGCCAACTACGCCTCGGCCAAGGCGGGCATAATCGGCTTTACCCGCACCATTGCCCGCGAGGTCGGCTCCCGGGGTATCACCGCTAACGCCATCGCCCCCGGTTTTATCGATACCGAAATGACACAGCGCCTGGACGAAAAACACCGGCAGGAGCTTATCGCCCGCATCCCGCTCTGCTCTCTGGGCACGGCGCGCGATGTAGCTGAGGCCGTCGCTTTTCTTGTCTCGGACCGGGCCAGGTATATTACCGGGCAGGTGCTGGCCGTCGATGGGGGCATGGTCTAATGACCGGGTCTTACTTTCGGAGAAGAGAAGTCTACGGAGAGAGGGCGAATCCCTCTCTCTTTCTTGTATACCCGTCCTACTCAATCATGGTTGTCATTGCGAGGAGCGTAGCGACGAAGCAATCTCATTCCCCACCCATCCGAGATTGCTTCGCTTCGCTCGCAATGACATCGACAACTAAGATTGAATAAAAGATGTATACCTGTCCTGTTTTCGCCGACATGGAATTAGTGATATAATTTTTAATCTGGAGTGGTGACTTAATGGTAATGGTAGGGGCACGGCACAAAGCGCGCATCGTGGCGCTACAGGCCCTGTACGAAGTTGATTCGGTAGGGCATGGCGTGGCAGAGGTATTAGACCGTCTGCTGGCAGAGGAATGGCTGCCCGAAGAAAGCGGCGCGTTTGTACGTGAGCTGGTCCAGGGCGTCATCCAGAACAAGGAGACAATAGACTCTCACATCAAGGGCTTTGCCCCGGCCTGGCCGTTGGAGCAGATACCGGTGGTCGACCGGAATATCCTAAGGCTTGCAATCTTCGAGATTTTACTTGATAATAAAGTGCCAGTGAAAGTAGCCATTAATGAGGCGGTCGAGCTGGCCAAGGCTTTTGGCAGTGACAATTCGGCAAAGTTTGTTAACGGAGTTTTAGGCTCGGTTAGCGCGCTTGCCAGCCGATAAAACTTGAGAGGTAAAGGGGGAAAAAGTGGCAACAATTTTTGAGCGCATCAAAAAGATAATTATCGAGCAGCTAGGGGTAGAGGAGCCGGAAGTGGTGCCCACCGCTAGCTTTGTCGATGACCTGGGTGCTGATTCCCTGGACCTGGTGGAGTTGATAATGTCCATTGAGGAGGAGTTCAGCACTCCGGCGCGTAAGGTTGAAATACCGGACGAGGACGCGGAAAAGATAGTCACCGTACAGGATGCCGTTAACTATGTCAAAGACCTGGGTATTGAGTGATGGTTAAGGTGGTCTTCTTCGACTGGTTCGATACGCTGGCCCGTTTCGAACCACCCCGCCAGGAACTATGGCGGCAGGCTTTCCTGAATTTGAATATCGAGCTGCCGCTCAAGGCCATCACCCGCGGGCTTCTGGCTGGCGACCGTCATTTCTTCGAGGAGAACACCAAGTCACCGCCGGTGAAGCAGCGCAGCCCGGAGGAACAGGTTGAGGTCTATCTGCGCTATCCCAATGAGATGCTGGCCGCCGCCGGGGTCAAGACCTCTCCGGATATACTCCTGGAAGTCATGAAAATAGCCACCAAGCGGGCCAAAGAGATTACCTACGTCCTGTTTGATGATGTGCTGCCCACCCTGGAGTCTCTGAAGAATAAGAACCTGGTCATGGGCCTGCTGACCAATGCCGCCCGGGACGCCCTTTCCGTGCAGCACCAGCTGGGCTTGGGGCCTTACATCAGTTTTGTGGTTACCTCCGAGGAAGTGGGGGCGAGCAAGCCCAGTCCCCCGATTTTCCTCGCCGCGCTGGAGCGGGCCGGCGTAAAGGCGGCGGAGGCATGTCATGTTGGCGACCAGTATGATTTAGACGTGGCCGGTGCCCGTGGGGTGGGGATTAGCCCTATACTGATTGACCGCGAGAATATCTATCCTGAA
This sequence comes from Chloroflexota bacterium, assembly GCA_030690025.1. Classification (GTDB taxonomy): domain Bacteria; phylum Chloroflexota; class Dehalococcoidia; order Dehalococcoidales; family JAUYDJ01; genus JAUYDJ01. The sequence continues at coordinate 8,020 of JAUYDJ010000121.1, forward strand.
GTTACCGATTGTCCCCGGATTC
>JAUYDJ010000130.1 GCA_030690025.1 Chloroflexota bacterium
CGGCTGTCCATAGACAGGGCATCGATAGTCTCGCCGGTGAACTCCATGGTCGAATACAGCGCGCCATCCACCCCTATTTTGCCGATGGTGTACAGGATGAGGTCTTTGCCTCCCACCCATTTCCCCGGCTTGCCGTGGTAAACAAACTTGATGGTGGGCGGCACCTTCAGCCAGATATCGCCGGTGGCCATGGCGGCGGCGATATCGGTTGAGCCTACGCCGGTGGCAAAAGCGCCCAGCGCGCCGTAGGTGCAGGTATGCGAGTCTGCGCCGATGACCACGTCGCCGGGCAGCACCAGTCCCTGCTCGGGCAGCAGCACGTGCTCGATACCCATCTGCCCGACCTCGTAGTACAGCGTGCCGTGCTTGAAGGCGAATTCGCGCATCACTTTTGCCTGCTCGGCGGAGGCGATATCCTTGCAGGGGACAAAGTGGTCCGGCACCATCACAATCTTCTTCGGGTCGAAGACCTTCTTGACGCCGAGCTTATCAAACTCCCGCGTGGCCAGGACGGCGGTGATATCGTTGACCAGCACCATGTCCACCCGGGCGTTGATAAAGTCACCGGGGCTTACCTTGTTCTTATCGGTGTGGGCGGCCAGTATCTTCTCAGCTAGGGTCATGGCAGTTTCCTCTCTTTAGCACGATTTCAGCACCAACTAGGAGGTTTCTACCGGCGTCTGGTTTTTCCTGTCATTGCAGCCCCGACCTGTCGGGGCGAAGCAATCCCTGGCATCATAGAGATTGCTTCGTCCCGATTTCATCGGGACTCGCAATGACAAACAAAACCGCGTTCAACTATTTCGCCGGTTTCTTGGCGTTCAGCAGCCGGTTAAGGGCATTCATATAGGCCTTGGCGCTGGCCACGATGATATCCGTATCCGCCCCGCGGCCGGTGTAGATGACGCCGTCACTCTCTATCCTTATCAGCACCTCACCGATGGCATCGATGCCCTCGGTCACCGACTTCACACTGAACTCGGTAAGCTTGTTGGATACACCGACTATCCGGTTGATGGCCTTGTAAACGGCGTCCACCGGGCCGGTGCCGAGGGCGGCGTCAGCCAGGAACTTGCCCTCCGGGTCAGTAAGTTGCACCGAGGCCGTCGGGATACCGCGGTCGCCGCAGGTCACCTGGATACGCTCAAGACGGTAGACCTCGGAGACCATGCGCTGCTCCTGGGCCATGAGCGACTCAATATCTTTATCGGTGACATCTTTCTTCTTGTCGGCCAGCTCTTTGAAGGCGGCAAAGACACGGCTGAGGTCCTCCTCGCTCAGGGTATAGCCCAGCTCGGCCAGCCGCTGCTTGAGGGCGTGCCGCCCGCTGAGCTTGCCCAGTACCAGGCTGCTGGCGGGGATACCGATGGTGGTGGGGTCGATGATTTCATAGGTGATGGGCATCTTGATAATGCCGTCCTGGTGAATCCCCGACTCGTGCCGGAAGGCATTTCCGCCGACAATAGCCTTGTTAGGCTGCACGACAAAGCCGGTTATCTCGCTGACCAGCCGGCTGGTCTTATAAATCTGGGTGGTATCAATTTTGGTGGTCACGTTGAAGAAATCGCTGCGGGTCTTCAGCGCCACCACAATCTCTTCCAGGGCAGCGTTGCCCGCCCTCTCCCCGATGCCGTTAATGGTGGCCTCTACCTGCCGGGCGCCGCGCTTGATGGCCTGCAGGCTGTTAGCCACGGCCATGCCCAGGTCGTTGTGGCAGTGGGCACTGACCACGGCCCGGTCGATATTGGGCACATGCTCCAGCACGCCGCTGATGAGGTCGCCGTATTCATCGGGGACGGCGTAGCCGACCGTATCCGGTAGATTGATAGTGGTCGCCCCGGCATCGATAACCGCCTTGACGATTTTGTGGATGTACTCCGGCTCGGTGCGGCTGGCATCCATAGGAGTATATTCCACGTCGGAGAGGTATTTCTTGGCGCGGGCGACCATGTCGCGGGAAGCCTCCAGGACTTCCTCGCGGCTCTTCTTCAGCTGGTACATGCGGTGTATGTCCGAGGCGGAGAGAAAGACATGGATACGCGGGTTGGCCGCATCTTTGACGGCTTCCCAGGCGCGGTCAACGTCCTGCGGCAGGGCGCGGGCCAGCGCGCAGATAACCGGGCCGCGGACCTCTTTGGCAATGGTCTTGACCGATTCAAAGTCACCCGGCGAGCTGATGGGGAAGCCAGCCTCAATAACATCCACGCCGAGCCTCTCCAGCTGCCGGGCGATTTCCAGCTTTTCCTTCATGTTCATCCTGGCGCCGGCGGCCTGCTCGCCATCCCGCAGCGTGGTATCTAAGATAATTACCCTATCCATCGGTGACCACCTCCTTCACTAAGGCATCATTTTTTGTCATTGCGAGTCCCGACCTGTCGGGACGAAGCAATCCGTTTCATTCATATTCTGCCCGCATAAGACATTGCTTCGTCGCTCACGCTCCTCGCCATAGCACCCTTTCAGGCTGCGCTTAATGGCTGCTCCGGCAATATCCCGCTGGTTTGTCTCACCTCTTTACTCGGTTCCTGCCCCGGCAATCTGCTTTTTAAGAGCCATGAGCCGGCTGCGCGTGCTCCCGTCCAGAAGCCGGCCGCCGATCCTGGCGATAAGACCGCCGATTATGGAGGGGTCTACCTCGGCTTTTATTCTCACCTGTTTATCAACCAGCTTTCCCAGGGATTCTCTTATTCTGGCCTTCTCGCGCTCGTCCAGCGGGACGGCGGTAACGATATCGGCCTGCTCGATGCCGCGGTAGCGGTCGACCAGGCGCTCAAACTCGGCGACGATATCGCCGGCTGCCCGCACGTACTCCTTGATTATCAGCAGCCGCACCAAGTTAAGAGCTAAAGGGTTCACGCCCTCCAGCCTTTCCCCCAGCAAGCGGTTTTTCTGTTCCATGCTGAAGCGCGGGTTTTCCAGGAACGCCGCGAAAGAAGGATCACTGAGAGCGCTGCCGATGCTCTTTAAATCGGACAGCCAGCGGTCGAAGTCCTGTCGCTCAAGGGCGATCTGGAATACCGCCTCGGCGTAACGCCTTGCCTGAGTCTTTCTGGCCATGCTATTCCTTCTTCAGACTCGAGCTTTCTTCCAGCACCTTTTCGACAAGCGCGCGGTGGGCTTCGGCGTCCAGCGACCGGTCGATGACCTTTTCCGCCGCCATGATGGTCAGGTCGGCGAACTCCTTACGCAGCTCGCCAACTGCCTGGTCCCGTTCATGCTGGATCTCAGAGCGGGCGCGGCTGATTAATACCTCGGCGTCTTTTTTGGCGTCCTCGCGCGCTTTCTGCTTCATCTCTTCGCCGGCCTTGTCCACCCGGGCCAGTCTCTCCTGCGCTTCCTTAGCCGCCTGCAAAAGCTGCTTTCGTATTTCTTCCTCGGCGCTGGCCGACTGCTTTTTGAGGGCGTCTGCCTGCTCGATGCTCTCCTCCACTCTTTTGGAGCGCTCATCAAGTGTCTTCAGCAGGGGCTTATAGGCGAACATGTAGAGCAATACCAGGAGAATGCCGAAGTTGATTATCTGGGCC
>JAUYDJ010000161.1 GCA_030690025.1 Chloroflexota bacterium
CGCTCGGCTACCTGGTAGCCGGCTGGGGAAGCGATTCTGAAATTCATACCGGTAAGTGACGCCGCCAGAAGCAGGCTATTGGCCACATTGTTGCCATCGCCGATGAAGGCCAGGCTTACTCCCTCCAGCTCGCCGCGCTTCTCATAAATGGTCAGCAGGTCGGCCAACGCCTGGCAGGGGTGTTCCATATCAGACAGAGCATTTATCACGGGAATACTGGAATGCTTGGCCAGTTCCTCTAAGGCGGTGTGGGAAAAGGTGCGGGCGGCAATGGCATCCACGTAGCGGCTGAGCACACGGGCCACATCCGCCACCGACTCACGTTTGCCCAATCCTACTTCAGCCGGGGACAGGTAGATGGTCTCGCCGCCTAGCTGGCGCATGGCCAGCTCAAAGCTCACCCGCGTCCGCAGCGACGGCTTCTCAAACATGATGGCCAGGGTCTTTTCATCGAGCATATTCACCCAGCCCTCAGTTTTCAGGTCGACCGCGCACGATATGAGTAAGCGGATATCTTCACCGCTCAGGTCAGCAATAGACAGCAAGTCCTTCTGCAACTTAACCTCCAGTTTCCCAGTATACCATGAAATCACAGGTAGGCAAAAGAGATACTTTACTTTCATCGGTGGAATTGCTTTAATAGGCATATCAACCCACCCGGAAAGGAGGCGAGGCCAATGACAGCTCTTATCGTAGCCGTAGTCACACTGAGCGTGGCGGTCATTGTCTTGACTATGCTGTGGCTGACCAAGAAGCCCCAGGACTACACGCAGGCCTTCACCCTCCTCCAGCAGCGGGTGGGCCAGATTGAGGAGCAGGTAAAAAGAAGTGTCGACGAAGGCAGCAAGGCCGTCGGCGAAAAGTTTGAAAGCTCGCTCAAGGTTATCGGTGAAATCAAAGAGACGCTGGGCGGTCTCAAAAAGACCAACGAGCAGATGCTGGACATCGGCAAGGACATCGCCAGCCTGCAGGACCTGCTCAAGCCGCCGCAGGTGAGGGGCGGCTTCGGTGAATCGACCCTGGGCAGTCTGCTGGCCAATCTGCTGCCTAAACCGAGCTACCAGGAACAGTACCGGTTCAAGAGCGGCTCGATAGTTGACGCCCTGGTGACCGTGGGCGAGAAATGCGTCCCCATCGACTCCAAGTTCCCACTGGAGAGCTTCCAGAGGTACATGGAATGCGCCGAGGAGTCCGACAAGAAATCAGCCCTGAAGGAATTTGAGAGGAATGTTAAGTCGAAGATCGACGATATCGCCACCAAATATATACTCACCGATGAAGGCACGTATGATTTTGCGTTGATGTATATTCCCTCGGAGAATGTCTACTACCAGACCATCATTAAGGCTGATTCACACATAAACGGCAAAAGTATCTGTGATTACGCCTGGGACAAGCGGGTGGTGGCGGTCTCGCCCAACAGCCTCTACGCCTATCTCAGCGTGATATGCATGGGGCTGCGCGGGATGCAGTTCCAGAAGAACGTGCGGCGCCTGGCCGACGATTTTGACCGGTTGAACCAGGAGTTCGGCATTTTTACCCAGGAATTCGCCAAGCTGGGCGCCCATCTTGGCCACGCCCGGGATACTTTTGACCGGGCCGACCAGCAGCTTGACAGACTGTCAGGTAAACTCACCGCCATCCGCGAGGCGCCCGAGGTAAAAGCCATCCAGGAACCGGATAAGCCGGCTTCATAGCCTTTCCGTCTATTGAAATGAGGAGGTCATCCGGCAACCTTAACGCCGGCCAGCACTGCTTAAGTTCTAAACAAACTCATGGGAGGCGGGTTTTGAATTTTGGATTTAAGTTTTGGTGGGACAGCGCAAGACAATGACCGAAATTATGCTGGTGCGTCACGGTGAGACCGAATGGAACGTGGGTGAGATATTCCGCGGCCGGGCGGATATTCCGCTCAGCCAGACCGGCTTGAAACAGGCCGAGCTGCTGGCGGCATACCTGAGCGACCGCAAAATCGAGGCTGTTTATTCCAGCCCGCTGCAGCGCGCCGTCAAGACCGCCGCGCTGATTGCCGGCTATCACCGGCTGGAGGTAACAATCGAGCCGGGGCTGAACGACCTTGATTTCGGCAAGTGGCAGGGCCTGTCCCTGCCGCAGGTAAAAGAGCAATACCCAACGCTTTTTGCGGAATGGGCCAGCCAGCCCGATAAAGTGAAGATACCATCGGGGGAGAGCCTGGCTGACGTCAGGCAAAGGGCGCTGCGGGTGGTCGAGGAGGTAATCGCCAGCTACCGGGGAACGGCAGTCCTGGTAGCCCACCGCGTGGTCAACAAGGTGCTCATCTGCGCCCTGCTGGGGCTGGACGACTCCCACTTCTGGAACGTGAAGCAGGACGTCTGCGGCGTGACCACCTTTGTTTATGAGAATAAACGATTCGTGCTCACCGAGCACAACAACACCTGCTTTCTAAAGCCGTTACAGAAGGCCAAACTGAGGGACTTCTAGCTGAAGATAATGAAACTACGCAGCAACCTTTCCCCCTGCAAGCGGTCCGATAATGTCATTCTGAAGGATTCTTCCTGAAGGAGGACGCCGAAGGCGGACGACTGAATGAATCTGTACTTCCTAACGGCGGACAGATTCTTCATCCCGATTTCATCGGGATTCAGAATGACAATTACCACCTGAGCCAACTCTTCCTCACTCTGCTATAATTAGCC
>JAUYDJ010000214.1 GCA_030690025.1 Chloroflexota bacterium
GTAATGCTGTTGAGCACAAACAGGTTCAGGCCAAAAGGCGGGGTGACGCAGCCAATCTCGGCAAGCACCACCTAAGTGACGCCGAACCAGGTGGGGTCGAAGCCCAGGTCGGCCATGAGGGGACTGATAAAGGGCAGGGTGAGCAATAGCATGGAAATACTGTCAAACAAGCAGCCCAGGAAAAGGTACAGCAGCACGACGATAAACCATATGCCATATTTCCCGAAGGGCAGGTGCGTCATGTACCCGGAAAATGTCTCGGTGATGCCGATGTGTTGAAAGACAATGCCTATGACCTTGGCCGAGACGATGACCAGGGCAATCATACCGTTAACCTTTACCGCTAGCCACATGCTGTCTTTAAGCGCCCGGAAGCTCAACTTGCGGTAGCCCATGGCCAGGATTAGGCTCAGGAGAACGCCCAGCGCCGCGGACTCGGTGGGGGTCATAATCCCGCCGAAAATCACCCCCAGTACTATGACAATTACCAGGACAAACGGCCAGACCTCTTTAATAGCGGAAACCCTGACTGACCAGCTGACTTTCGGTGGCGCTGGAGCCAGCGCAGGATTGACCTTCACCAGTATCAGTACGGTGATAATCAGCAATATGGTCAGCACTATACCCGGTACCACGCCACCGGCAAAGAGCCGGGCTACGGAGATTCTTTCCCAGCCGCCATAGACAATCATGGTAATGCTGGGTGGAATCAAGACCGCCAGGGTACCGCCCATGGCCAGTACGCCCAGGGATAACTTGGGGTCATAGCCCAGCTTGACCATCTGTGGGAAGCAAATCTTGCCGAAGGTGGCGGAGGCGGCAACGGTAGAGCCGGATACAGCACCGAAAATGGCGTTGGCACCGAGTACCGAGACGGCTAGACCTCCAGGCATAGCCCCGAGTATTTTATTGACGCCCTTAAAGAGAGTGTCCACCACCCCGGTCTCGGAGAAGATAGCGCCCATCAGGATAAACAGGGGCATGGCAGTCAAAGTAAACGAGTTCATAAAAGCAAAAGCCGACCAGGCAAACTGCTGGAGAGGCTGACCGACAAAGAAGACCAGACCGATAGCGCCGGCTATAGCCATAGCCACGAATATTTCGGCGCCGAGGGCAACCAGGATAAGCAGGGTACCCAGAATTATGGCCGATTGTATCTCCATACTCATAGGTTCTGCTCCACTGGTTTCGACTCCTCCACATTCTCGCCGGCGCGCATTTTTCTTATCGCCTTGATTATGTCAGCGAGTAGCATTAAAGCCAGCAGTATAAAGCCAATAATCAAGGATATCTGCGGTATCCACAGCGGGAAACGCCAGATGCTGTCAGATACCATGTGCACTTTGAAAGAGAGTGCCAGAAGGCCATAGCTTGCCTGGGCCAGGCCGCAAGCGGCCAGAAAGGTCAATATCATGGTACCTAGCCTCAGCGGGTTGGCCACTCGTAGGGGCAGCCTTTCTACCAGGGCGGTAACCCGGACATGGCCTTTTTCCCGCCAGGTATAGGCTGCCCCTATGAATGAAATGAAGACCAGGAGATAGCCACTGAACTCGTCAGCCAGAATAGGCGGCTTGCCTAACGCGTATCTCATGAACACTTCGAACAGGACGAGTACCGTCATGACCAGTATCACCCATCCGCAGAGATAGCCGCTCTGAGCGGCGGTAGCTTCGAGCAAGTTGCCCAGTCTCCTGACCATATCCCCTCCCTACAGTTGGAAGATACGTGATTTTTAGAACCTGACGCCACTCTTGCCGGCGTATTTATTGGCAATATCGAGCAGCTGTTGACCCTGGGCACCGGCCGTCTTTAGCCATTTCGTCATGGCTGGCTCGACAATCTTTTTAGCCTTGTCCAATTCCGCTCGCTCCGGCTGCACTATGTTAATGCGGCTGGCCCTGAGGCCGATTGGGGTGTAGAACCGGTACTCGTTGGCGCCGACGAAAGTCTGCCCCTGCATTTCTTTGCTTACGTCCAGCATAATCTTCTGCAGGTCGGCCGGCATGGCATCGAACTTCTTCTTATTCATAGCGAAGAACTGGGCAAACTCTGACTGCAGCGGCCAGAAAGCAACATACTTGGCCACATCGGTCAGGCCCACTTCGAGGCCATAGCCGCGGCCGGTAAAGACGGCATCAATGGTGCCACGGTTTAGTGCGTCCACCGTTTCCGGGCCGGGCATCATCAGGGGCGAGCCGCCCAATAGCTGCAGGACCTCGGTATTCATGCCACCAAGGCTCCTGATTTTCAGGTTCTTGAAGTCATCCACCTTGGCGATGGACCTCTTGGAAAATACGCAGTCCTGTGTGCCGGAAGGCTGGAAGAATAGTTTGACCAGGCCGAGTTCATTGAATGCCTTGGTGTAGGCGGCGTCAACCACCGGGTCGTTGATGAAACTCTCGTATTCGTGCGAGTTTTCCCAGAGGAATGGGAATGAAGCCATATCCAGGATGGGGAAGGTCTGCGCGACGTAGGAGACCCGCTGGTAACCGATGTCAATACGGCCATCGATGACACCATACACGACCTCGGTCATGGGGAGCATATCAAAGGTGGTCTTTATCTTGATGCGGCCACCGCTGGCTTCCTCCAGCCGCTTCTGGAAGCGGGGATACGGATAGGTCACGTACGTGCCATCACTGGTATCCATCTTGAACTCGAATACCTGCCCAACTGGCGCTGGAGCGGGTGCGGGAGCTGGTGCCGGCGCGGGCTTTGGTGCCGGCGCTGGTGCCGGGGCTGGTGCCGGTGCTTGTTGCGCACAACCCAACAGAGGCAGTGCTACCAAAGCTAAAACTAGGGTAATGATTCCACTGTAGACTAATAACCTTTTCCTCACTCTTTCCTCCCAATTAAATATTCTTTTTGGCTGAATATTAAGGTAATTATCTAACTTCTATCACCTCCTCGGCCTAGCTTTTCTACAGCAGGAGTTTGACCGTCCCACGCATATATACTTATCACGCTTTCCGGGGGAAAGACCTGACCACCACCACACCTCCAAACCACTCGAAATCTATTTCTACTATTTTACCACCCCTGTCAAGACCACACCTTGAATCTGCCCGAAATCTACCCTGAAATCAGACGGCTAAGGCCCTGTTTTTTGTAGAGATATATACCAGTAACATATTTTCGACATCATTGTCAAGTAGTTGAGCGCTTGCTAACAGCTACGATAAGGAATATAATACCAACCGATGGTTAAGGGCTATCTTTTAATCAAGCTGATACCAGGGCTGGAAGCCAGCGCTCTATCCTAGGTCAGGGCTACTCCCGGTGTCACGGACGTTAACCTCGTCTTCGGGCAGTGGGATGCCATAGCCACTGTTGAAGCCAAGACCCTCTTTGAACTGGCCAAACTGGTGGTCGGTGAGGTGCGCGGCATCCAGGGCGTCCAGGATACGGCGACACTGCTGCAGGGCGAGCTATAGGGACTTCAGCCACGATTGTCCCTCCGGTGAGCTGACGCTTCCCGGCGCTGGCTTTTTAATTGTTTATACTTTGTTTATCCCGCAGATATTTCCATTTATATTCCATTTACGGCATGGCTGCTATCCTGTAGACAGATAAAGGAAGCAAGCGGTTCCCCACCCAGGGGATTGACTAAGGCAAAGGTTATCTGGCAGATGTTAGGCCGGTAGCATGGCAAACTACCGGCCTAATCATTTAGTGAGATACTCTCAAACAAAACAGCATCAGGTTGTCACTGGTCATACAAACCAGCCCAAGTCTACCAACCCCAAGCTAAGTAGAGTATAATGAAACCCAGCAGAGCCTGATAAAGGAGAACCGTGCCAGTACCGGCGGTGCTCCAACCTCGGTGGAGGGCGGCAAATGACCATCGGGACGGTGTCCCTGAATCACCTGGCCCATCTCTACGGCGTTCAGACCGCCTACTATGACATCGCCCGTCACCGGCAGATGGCGGCGCCGGAGCCGCTGATGGCCGTGCTGCGCGCCCTGGGCGCGCCGGTCAGCAGCCTTGAGGATGTCCCCGCCGCCCTGCGGGAATGCCAGCAAGCGCAATGGCAGCGGTGCCTGGAACCGGTAATAGTAGCCTGGGACGGCGAGCCGCCGCCGGTGACAGTCCGGCTGCCCGTTCACCTGGCGGACACTCATCTCAACGGTTATGTCAAGCTGGAGAGCGGTGAACAAATCAGACTCGAATTCAAAGACCGCCCTACCACGGAAGCTGTCGATATAGAGGGGACCCGCTATGTCGCCCAGCAGCTTTCATTACCACCACATCTCCCGCCGGGCTATCATCAGTTCACCCTGGAGCTCCCGGGCAAACCGGCCGAAGCCCTTATCATCTCTGCCCCAACCCGGGCCTATGCCCCTGACCAGCCCGGGCCGGGGCGGTGGGGAGTCTTTCTACCCCTGTATGCCCTATACCGCAAGAATAGCTGGGGAAGCGGTGATTTCTCCGACCTGGCCGCGCTAATGACATGGGTGGGGGATAAAGGTGGCAAAGTAGTGTCCACCTTACCCTTGCTGCCCACCTTCCTGGATGAGCCTTTCGACCCCAGCCCCTACCGCCCGGTAAGCCGCTTGCTCTGGAGCGAGTTCTACCTGGATGTCACTGAAGTCCCCGAGCTGTCAAAATGCCCCTCCGCCCAGGCTATCCTGTCGTCCGCTTCCTTCCAGGCGGAGCTTGAGGCGGTGCGCCAGCTGCCGCGGGTCGACTACCGCCGGCAGATGGCATTAAAGCGTCGCGCCCTCGAAGAGCTTTGCCGCTGCTGCTTCGCCGGCGCTTCCGACCGTCTGGACAGCCTGCAGCGCTTTGCCGATGAGCACCCCGTAGTCGAGGACTATGCCCGATTCCGGGCCGCCGTAGAAAAACAGCGCTCGTTATGGCCGTCATGGCCAAGTCCACTGCGGGAAGGCATCCTGACAGAGGTCGACTATGATGAGTCGGTGCGGCGCTACCACCTTTACGTGCAGTGGCTGGCCCACCAGCAGGTCGGAGAGGTCGCGCAAAAAGCCGGCGAGCTGGGTGTCGGCCTACAGCTCGACCTTCCCCTGGGCGCGCACCCGGAAGGCTATGATACCTGGCGCAATCAGGACATATTCATACACGATGTTGACATGGGC
>JAUYDJ010000253.1 GCA_030690025.1 Chloroflexota bacterium
CCCCGGACTTTGTTGCCTACCACAGCGATATTCTTTAGCCCGATATCTTCGGCCAGCCGGTAGGTAGTGCGGGCAACCTCCAGACTGCGCCGGCCCGGCTCCACTACCACAATGAGCTTGTCCACGGCACTGGCCGTTCCCCGCCCCAGGTGCTCTATCCCCGCCACCATATCCATGATAACCACTTCATTTCGCTCCAGGAGCAGGTGGGTCATCAAGGCCCGCAGCATGACGTTCTCCGGACAGTAGCAGCCGCTGCCGCCCCTCTTCGCCTGGCCCATCACCATCAGCTTGATACCATTGTGCTCCACCCAGTATTTTTCCGGAATATCGTCGACCTTGGGATTCAGCTTGAAGTAGACCTCGACCTTGCCGGGCTTGGCGCCCGTTCTTTCCTCGATGAGGTCTTTCATTTCGGAGATGGGGACGATTTTCTCGGGATGGGGAAAACCGAGGGTGGCGGCTAGATTCGTATCAGGGTCGGCATCTATCGCCAGTACCGAAAAACCAGATTCAATAAATACCCGGCTCAGGAGGGCTGAGAGTAGGGTTTTTCCTACCCCTCCCTTGCCACTTACTGCTATTTTCATTGCCACCCTTCGGACATAATTAAAGCTGAGCCGGAGGGGACTCAGACTTCAATTACACCCGCTTTCTTTTATCTACTGTGAGTATACTCTACGCACAGTGAAAAGTCAAAATGAAAGTAGCCTTAAATTTAATTGTTTTAAGCACTAGAATCTGAAAGATGCGGTCGGCGAAGATGAAAGACAGAATGGTGGCGATTATGACGGCAATCACCGATTTGGTGAGCCGGCTACGTAGTTCGGCCAGGTGCTCGAGGATGGTGAACCTCTTGTCGCTGCCCATATTCCGACCTACCGTTCACCCTCGTGCTTATGTTCTTTCTTTTGCTCTTCCAGCTCGGTGGTCAACTGAGAGGTCAGCCCGTTGGCTTCTTTCCTGATGGTATGCAGCACCTTGCCGAAGGTGCGGGCAATCTCCACTATGCGTCCCGGCCCCCACAGGAGCAGGGCAACCACGATAATCAGCAGTATTTCTCCGGGACCGATACCTAGAAAGTCCATCAATTTACCTTCGTAGCCAAATGGCAGGCCTAGCTTTCGACCTGTTTCTTGTCCGTGTCTGCTTTCGAGCTCACTTCGTTTTCGTCATCGAATTCACCGCGGGTAGCTTTGCGGAACCCACGAATCCCCTTGCCGATGGCGGTGCCCACCTGGGGCAGTCTGCCCACCCCGAAGACAATCAGGATGATGACCAGGACGAGTCCTATTTCCCAGGGTCCAATACCTCGAAACATCGTGTTTACCTCCTTAGCTGAAGCGAATCCTACATTCTACATTTGCCGACACTAACACTACTTAAGGGGTATATTACCCAGCTTGGTCTGGTCAAAGGGAGTATTAGCAGTGGCAAAGTTGTTCTGCACCAGCAGCAAACACAGCAACTGCTGGTATTCCGCCTGGGACAGAGCGCCTGGCGCGTCCAGTGGCATAACGGTTGAGATAAAGGCGTATAGCCCCTGGGCGGTATTATATTTGCCCAGGTTGGCGCTAGCGCCGATAACCGGCGGCGCGGTGACACCCTGCCCGTTAGCGCCGTGACACCTGGCGCAGCGGTTGGCGAAGACCGCTTGCCCGGCACTGGCGAGCTGCCCTATGCTTGGCCCGTTGGTTGGTGTGGGCGGAGGCGCCGGAGGCCCTGACGAACAGGCGCTCGCCAGCAGCGTCAGAGCGATAATGGCTATAAATGAGATAAACCGCAATTTATCTACCTCCTCATTAAACGACTGTCACCGGGTGCGGCACCATGGCGCCAAAGATATAGCCCTGCTGGTTCCATTTTTGTTGCGGAACGGGGTATTGCACATTCCCTTTCTCGTCGGTGGCGCGCGGCGTGATGGTCATGCTGCCCGCTTGCGCGGTGAAGGAGAACTGCCAGCGGGTGCCCGCCCGCTCGATGTTGGGTCCGGCCAGAGTGGCGCCCTGGAAGGTACTGCCGCCGTCCAGGCTGATGTCTACCTTGCTTATCTTGCCGAACGGCGACCACGCGTAACCGGCCACATTCTGCGGGCCGGCGCTCAACGTAGCCGGAAATGGCAGGCATATGGCGCTCTTCATGGTCTGGTTGGTCAGGATTGGGCCCAGTGCCGGCGGTTGCGGCTGGTAATCGGGGCCGATGAGCACGTAGCTGGTGGTATTCTTGTCGGAGTAAAGCGGCGTTGTGGAGACGATAATCTTGGTGACCCATTTGACGTTGGCTACCCCGACCCACCCGGGGGTAAGGACACGGGCGGGAAAACCGTGGTCGACGGGCAACAGGTCTCCGTTCATCATGTAGGCGACGAGGGTATCCGACTCCATGGCCTTGGCTACCGGCATCGGCCGCTGCACCTGAGTGCTGTCCATGCCGATAGGCATCACATCCACGGCGTTGCTCTTAATGCCAGCGCGCTTTAGAAGGTCGGAGAGTAGCACGCCGGTCCATTCGGCGATGCCGTAAGCGCCCAGGTGCCACTGGCCGCCCTGGGCCGGTTTATTTAGCAGCGAAGTGTAAAAGCTGCGCCCGTTGCCGGCGCACTCCACGTAGCGGGTCAAAGTGGTGGCCGGCATTTTTAGCAGGTCATCGTAGTTCATCATGAATGGGTTGGCCACGCCATCGCCCTCGATGCTCAATTGCCAGGACTTGGCATCGACGAACATGTAAGAGGTGTGAGAACGGACGAAAAACAGCGAGTTGGGCATGAGGTACTGACGGCTTGCCATATCCTCAAAGCGCATCTCGGCATTGGTGCCCAGAGGGACAAAGAACTGCTCCGGTATCGGTTTATAAATCAGCCGCGCCGGCGGTGGTGTAGTTGTAGCTGGCGGTGTAGTGGTTGGTGGCGGCGTGGTAACGGGTGGCGGAGGTGTTGGGGCCTTGGCGCATGCCATGAGGACAGCAGTAGCCCCGCTGCCGGCGAGCAATACCAGAAACTTGCGGCGTGACATTCCTGCCATTTGAGCGCGGTTCCATAGTGCTTCGACTTGCGGCTCATTCAGACGTTCAGCACCCATTGTTTTCTCCTTTTACGGCATTTGTTAGCCCGCAACATCAGCCAATCGGGTCTGGCGTTTATTTCAAACTACATCTTCCTGGCGGCTCGGATAATCCGTAAGCCTACCTAATTTTGGTGGAAAGTGCCCTTAATTTTGGACGGGTCAGCCATATTCCAGCCCACCGGACGCTGCCGCCCGGCAGAAATTGCACTTCACTGGCCCTTTTGAGTACAATTGTTTGACGATATGAAAGCTGAGATTATTGCCATTGGCACGGAGCTGCTCCTGGGCGAGATAGCTGATACCAATACCTCGTTTCTGGCCAACCAGCTGGCCGGGCTGGGGATTGACCTATACTTCGCTTCCACGGTGGGAGACAACCGTCAGCGTCTGACCGGGGTCTTAAGAACCGCCTGGCAGAGGTCGGAGCTTATCCTGACTACCGGCGGCCTGGGTCCGACGCAGGGCGATATTACCCGGGAGACCATCGCCGCGTTCCTGGGCGAAGAGATGCGGCTCGACCCGGAGCTGAAGCGCGACCTGGTCAGCTTTTTTAAGCAGCGCGGCCTGGAGATGCCCCTGAACAACCTCAAGCAGGCCATGCTCATTCCGTCATCGGCGGCATTGCGCAACCCGCGGGGCACGGCGCCGGGCTGGTGGGTGGAAAAGGACGGCCGCACCATCGTGGTTATGCCCGGTCCGCCGGGGGAAATGCAGCTTATGTGGCAGAACGAGGTATCTCCCCGTCTTAAGGAGAAGGTAGGCGGCATTATCCTATCGCGGCTGGTCAAGACTTTTGGCCTGTCCGAATCGAAAGTGGACGAAATGCTGGCGCCTTTAATAGCATCGGCTAACCCCACTCTGGCCAGTTATGCCCGGCCGGACGGTATCTACCTGCGCATTACGGCTAAAGCAGACCAACCCGAGGCGGCACAGGAGATGGTTGCTCGGTATGAAGCGGAAATAAGGGCGACCCTGGGGGAGGCTATCTGGGGGACCGACAGCGACACGCTGGAGGGGGTAGTTGGGCAGCTGCTGGCGGCCCGGGGACTTTCCCTGGCCGCCGCCGAGTCTTTTACCGGCGGCTCATTGACCCAGCTTCTGGCCAATGCGCCGCAGAGCCAGGCTTTCTTCAAGGGTGGGTTTACCGCTACCGCTGACGAGGCCAAAATTGCCTGCGGTCTCGACCCCGCTGTCACTGCTGGACCGAAGAGGGAAGTGGCCGCCGCCATGGCGTCGCTGGCGCGGCGTAAGCTGAGCACTCAGGTAGGCATCAGTGTTGAGGCGGCACCAGCCAGGGATGGCCTTATCGAGATATTCGTGGCTATTGACAGCGAGCCAGCGCAGCGCAACCGTGTGCAGAGCTACTCCGGCCGGGTCTACTTTATGAGGAACCGGGCCGCCAGCTATGCGCTGTTCGACCTGATGAAATGGCTCAAGCTTGCCGGTAACGGCTAGTCTCGCTGCAGCGCAGGGTATTACGTGGGCTAATTTACGACCTGCGCCAGACCTTTTAACTTCTCTATCGTTTACCCTGGGTCACGTGAATGCTAATTGTTCACATAACAGGTTAATGGCCGTTCATCATGGCGCTGTACTCGCCGGCGTTTGCCAGAAATTCGCTGCTCTTCTCCATATGGTCGCAGCAGTCATGCGTCCCGCTTTCGGCGAGCTGATTATTCAAAACCGCCAGCCGGGCGGCACCAATTGCTCTATTCCAGGTAGCGGTCACTGCCTCAGCATCCATCTTTACCTCGGGGTACTGGGCTAAGAACCGCTGGACTACGTCACTGTGTGACTTGTCGTTCAAAATAACCTCCTGGCCCTTCTCGGCCCTCTCACAAAATTGCCTGATTCTACTCATCGGGTGCAGCTTGCCTATTATGCGCATACGTAAACTCCATCACTATGACCTGGCAAGGAACTATTCAACTTTATTCACCTCTTCAACCTGGACTCTTCTATTCTTAAACTCATACTGGTCACATACTATTACAACATTCTACCAGATTGTGGGGTGAAAACTCCAAATCTGAGCCTATTATGGTGGTTGTTTCAAGTAGAGGATATACGTAAATCTACGTAATTGGTTCGGCGAATAGACTTATTTCGGGGATTGAAGCAGCGTTACTATTCAAAAGCCTATCTCAAGCGATATAATGAAATTATAGGGAATTGCCAGCGGATTGAAAATTCCCGTAAAACCAGATAAAGGAGCACCAAAACGAAGCTTAATGAAATAATCGATTTAGACAGATATGAACCGCTACCGGTCGTTTACCAGCTCAGGTATTCCATCCTGGGGAAGGTCAAAAAAGGGGATGACCCGCTGCCGGATATCCAGGGCCGGGAAGAAGCCAAGAAGGACGTGCTGCGTGCGTTGCTATCGGGGGCCCATCCCTACCTGGTCTCGGAAGAGGGCACCGGTAAGACCAGGTTAGCCCGCTCGCTGACGCGGCTGCTGCCGGCCATTCCCATTATAAAGGACTGTCCCTACCATGACGACCCCAAATGGCCGCAGGAGTTGCTCTGTCCCAGGTGTCGGGCCAGTGAAGACCCGGTCAAAGAGTTTGGCATTGAGCTGGTTCCCGGCGAAAAGAGGTTTTCCCGAATCCAGGGCAATGAGTACACCAACGAAGCTAAACTGCTCGGCCTGAAGGATATCCAGGCCATTGCCCAGGGGAAAAGCCCCGCCGATCCGCGCGTGTTTACCGGCACCGGCGTATTCCGGGCCAACCGCGGCATCCTCTTTATCGATGAGCTGCCCGCTATACGGACCAAGGTCCAGGTGCTGTTGCACCCGGTGCTGGAGGAGAAGAAGGCTATCCTGGAAGAGTACAACTGGGAGCACCCGCTCGACCTGGTGCTGGTGGCTACGGGCAACCCGCAGGGGTTCAGCCACGTGAATGAAGTGCCGCGCCCCTTGTTGGACCGTTTGGAGCTAATCTACATGGACCTGCCGGCAAAAGAGACGGAAAGGGAAATCATGCTCCGGGAAAAGTTCCGCGTAAAGGAGAACTACTATCAGCCGCCGGAGAACCAGAATACTTTCACCTATCCGACTCTGGCAGAATTGGAAAGGAAGGTGGTGGCGCCCTGGTGGGTTATCGACCTGGTGAACCAGGCGGTCAGGCACAGCCGGAAATGCAGCTGGCTGGACAAGAAAGCGTCCATCCGGGGGACCACCCGTGGCCTCGACCACACCTATGCCTCGGCGGAGCTGGAAAACAGGATGGTGGCTAACCTGGCGGATGCCGGCCAGGGCCTGAAGCTGGCGCTGCGCGGCCGCACCGGCCTGCGGGCCGACCTGATTGACTATGACAACCCCAAGGAGAGCTTCCGCAAGTCGGATGAGGTCACTGAAGACCTGCTGTGGAATGCCCTGGAAGACTTCGACTTCCGGCTGGAGGTGGACAAGAAGAACTTTGCCACCGAGGTAGAGGCATTGATAATAGACAGTGACAACCTGACCGCCCGCCTGGCGCAGTTCCCGGAAGTGGCCCGGGTGATAGAGCACCTGAAGAAGCTGGCCGGGGACAAAGTCAGCGGCGATTTGAGCCAGGGTGAAAAGAAACTGGCGGTAAAGCCACATGGCGCTAACGGCAAAGTCGCCGAAGAGTATACCTACTCGGCTTTCGAGACTATTGTCAATCTGGCGGTGCACCAGAAAATAATCGAGCGGCCTCTCTCGGGGAAGGTCTTCGTGCCCAGGCAGGTCAAGTGGGCCAGAGGGGGACCGTAAATATGATGGACCTTTGCCAGCGCTGCCTCCAGTGCGAAGAGAATATCCTGTCCGATATTGCCCACTCGCGGAAGCGCTCCCTTAGGGACTTGCTCAAGGAAATGCAGCACCAGAGAAATGACCTGAGCGATAAGACCGAGCGCCAGCGGCAGGAGCGGCTGGAAGAGAACCGGCGTGAGCAGGCCGAGACCGAACACAAACAGAAGGAATACGAAGAGGAAATGTCCTACCAGGTCATGGAGCAGGTCTTCCGCGGCGAGGCTGCCGATGATATTGCCGAGAAAATGGCCAAAGATGAGGTGAGAAAGCAGCTGGAGCAAAAAGTCCGCGAGCTGAAATACCAGCCGGAAGAGATGACCGACCAGGACCTGGAAGGCAGCCTGAAAGACTACATCCAGCGGGGCGACCTGGATATAGAGAAGGGTGAAATCAAGTTCACTCCCAAAGGGGCCAGAAAGCTGGCTAACCAGGTCTTGCGGCGTATCCTGGAGAAGCTGGCCGACCGGCGTATGGGCCACCGTGTCCTGGAAGAGCTCGGCTACGGGGTGGAAAGGTCGCCCAGCTCCCGCAAGTATGAAATGGGGGACGAGTACGACAAGATAGACATCGAGCGGACATTTCTCAATGCCCTGGCCAGACATCCGGGTAATGGCGGCATCTCCCTTGACCCCGAGGACTTCCAGGTCTTTGAAGAAATACACCAGACCCGGATGGTCGCCGGCCTGATAATTGATGAGTCAGGGAGCATGAGCGGGGATAAAATCAACGCGGCCATAGACAGCAGCCTGGCCCTGTCCGAGTTGATAAGACGAGAGCCAAAAGACCTGTTGAAAGTCTACCTGTTCTCCGAGCTGGTGAGAGAGATACCCGCCTATGATATCCTGAATGTCAGCTTTGCCGGCGGCACTACCGATATCCGGGCGGCTATGCGTGCCTTCCGCAACGGCGTGGCCGGTGAAAAGGGGGACAAGCAGGCCTATCTGATTACCGATACCGAGCCCAATACCGAGGATAGAAGGTTCATCGGGTTTGACGAGGCGGCAGCCGGCGTCGTCGAGGAAGCCCTCCGCTACCGTCAGGCCGGTATCACCTTGAATATTGTCATGCTCGACCAGAAACCGCAGCTAAGGGAGCTGGCTACGGTACTGGCCCGCAAGAATCTGGGACGGGTGTTCGTTACCTCGCCCCTGAAGCTGGGCGAGCTTGTCATCGAAGATTACCTTGTTACGAAGAAGAATAGTCGCAGCGTCTCATACGTCGGATAGTTATGTTGGAACCGGTACTGCTTAAATCGCTAAGAATTCTCCGGGAGAGCGGCGGACCACTGACCAGCCGCGAAGTCACGGAGAAGGCCAGGGAGACTCCGGACTACGTGGAGAAGGCCCTGGCGAAACTGGCCGAAAGGGACATCCTGACCCGGACCGGCCGGCATTACCGGTACAACAATACGCCGGCTAATGAAAAATTCTTTGAAAGAATATCATCGGTTTATGATAAGGTTACCGGGCGGCCGGAAAGAGACCTGGCGGTGGTTGGCCTGCTCGCCATGGCCACCCAGCGGAAATACCTGCTGCGGCTCACTACCCTGCTGGAGATAATGTCCGAGGGGGGCTTTAACGCCAGAGAGGTTGAGCTCTTTGTGGACGGTGAAGTCAGCGGTGGCAGGGTGGGCCGCTTCCGGATTGTCCTCGGCACCCGGCGGAAAATTCTGTTTGCTACGCCCCCGGTGCTGCCTTTTCATTATATTGCCCACTTCCCCCCAATAGACCCTGCTGAGTATGACCGTATGAAGAAAGACTGGATTGATTCCGGTTTTTTTGTCACCGAGGAAGACTACCTGATGGCCAACTATCCTGACGAAATCGTCAACCCGGCCCGGGAGTGCTTGAACCGGGAAATGAGTCACATCCGCGACCGCCTCAAGGAAAGGGCGCTGGCTTACCCCCGTCTGGGTGCCTCGGGTAAAGAGTATCCGTCCCTGCGCTGGCCCACTATTTTGCGCGGCTACAGCTTTGTCGCCTTCCATTTCCTCATCAGCCCGCCGCTGGACACCATACACCTTCAGTAAGTGGTTAAGCAACGGCGCTGCTCACCTATCATATTGCGTCGAATTAAACTGTTACCGAAGCCCTCCTTATTGCCTCATAATTACGGTTACCGAACGCCTGCACTTTCATCCTCGTTACCAATAAACATATCTAGCTTCTCCCTCACCCCCTTTATCCCGATAACATCGGGAAGAGATTTTAAGAGAGGGGCGAAGCCCCTCTCTTTTCTATTCTCCCCCTTCCCAAACAAGGGAAGGGGGTTAGGGGGATAGGTTGCCAACGTCAATAGGTTGATTAGAATCGAGTTGCATGGTAACACTGATTTTGACGCAGCGATACTTCGGTAACTTTTATTGTGAGTCAATGCGGCCATTTGATACCTGT
>JAUYDJ010000012.1 GCA_030690025.1 Chloroflexota bacterium
GTTACTGCGACTTTGCCATGGTCATTGCGCTTTACGGCACTGCGATGCGCATCGGCGAACTCACGGGCCTGAGGCTGAACGACGTTCACTTCGACAGTGGTCAGCTGAGGGTAATGGGGAAGGGTGACCAAATGTAGTTTAGGTGTAATTTCGCGTCTTATGCGTGGTTCTTTAGCCCTTATTGGTGCATAAACGATAGATTTTAGCATCGCCTCACCTCCGGAGCCTCATTTAGTACAATGACCATCATGACTTGTAGCTGGTTGATGTCATTAGCATGCCATTTACTCGCCTTTTACTCGCCTTCTGGCGCAATAATTACCTATTGACACCCGTGTTCTTGGGGTTCAAGTAAATGCGTAAATGACACCCGCATGGGAAAACACAACAAATCACTGCCGCTACAGAAACCCGGCACTAACGCGGCACTTAGCCTGCACTCAGGGCTGCCGCCGGCAGTAATTCGAGAGAGAAACGCCAGAACCACGCAAAGCATACCTTTTACGATGGACGACAACGTGGACAGAGAACCCCCTCCCGGTCTCTCTAGGACATGAAGGAAGCAGGGCCCCAACTGCGAGAGAAAAAGGCCTCCCGTTACCGGGATGTACATGGCGAGATAGCTGATAAACTCAACTCCGGTACCACTCGGAGCAGGCCTCGTCTCTGGCCAGCGCCGGGAAACCAGGCCTGGTCCCTTCCCAGTTTCACCCTGACTTTTTGCAGGGGAACACGGGGGCCAGCATATTGTTCGCTGTCAGGAGAGATTCCCCGGTACCGGCTGGCCGTAGAGTTCCGCACGAGTCATGGATCAGTAAGAAGAACTTAGAGCAGGCGCTCTTTGCCAGGTAGCGAAACCTGGTAGGTGTGTGCCGTAATGAGGCTCAGAGATTCAAATCAAGGTTTCCACCCATCGTAGAAGCCCACTTCCGATGTCGCCGACAGGTTTCGTGGGAGGGACTCGGAGACCGGGAAAAAGAGGGCTTTTTCACACTCGAACGGTTCAACCGCAAGCATTCCGAGGATAAATTGAAGAGTGGCTACCTGCCACCAGGGACTGGCTTCAAAGACACATTTTGGCTGATAGTTACCTAATATGCGGCCTGCGGTAATGGCAGTTCGTCCCAAGTGCGTCCCTCAAGTTGTCGCCCCATCTTCTTCCTGTTCACGCCACCCCACTGTTTGAAGAAGAACGGAACTGAATATGGTTCTTTAAGTTTCAATGTTCCGGGGATACTGCGGAGGTGATTTGCCCTGCTTCTTCACTACCCTGGGATAACTGGCACGAGAAACTCTTTCGGTTACGCTCATCAGTTCAACCTCATGCCACCATTCATCGCCATAATCGAAAAGATAGAGAAACTTCGGTCCGCCATACAGGGCAATGCTGTCAATCCTGATGCGGGTGGCCAGTTTACCCGTTCCGCCGGAATCAAGGCCGGGTGAACCATACTCACTCTCCCTGTCATAAGGCTTGTTACTTAGGAAGAAGCTGTACTGCTGTTCCTCAAAACGGTCGAAAGCTTTGAATACTGCTTTGTGCAGGCTGGAGAGCATCTGGTTTCCTTTGATGTCGATAATACGCCAGATTTCAGGCTGGTCCTTGAGCGAGACTTTGAACCGGTGGATGAAGTGAGTATCAACATAAGATGATGGTCTTGTCTCTACCCTGGAAGCTCTATCGCCCAGTTGACTGAATCCCTTACTAAAGCTGTGAACGTTCTTCAAGACATCCTGAGCCACGGGATTGGTAGGGGCAAGCCGCACTGCCCTTTTCGCACATTCTGAAGCCTTGTCAATATTGAGCGAAGATAGATGAACAATTGCCAGGTCGGTCAGGATGTTGGCGTTGGTCGGCTCCAGGCGGCTTGCCTTTTCAAGAAAGGCTAATCCTTTGGCCACATCGCCACATTGATGTATAGCCCATCCCAGTCCCCGGAGATACTCACCGCTATTGGGTTCCTCGGTAACTGCCATCTCAAACTCTGAAATAGCCTTGTCCCATAGACGCTTATGGGAGTAGACGAAACCCAGGATGTAATGGTACCCCGGTTTCTCTGGCCTATAGCCTATGGCTTTCCTAATGTGGTCCTCGGCCAGGTCAAATTGCTGTAAGGTGAGGAATATGTCCCCGAGATAGGCATGGGCATGTTCGGCGGCAACCGCATCGTCACCATATCTCACCATGATATATTTGTAGATTTCGATGGCCTTATCGAAATCGCTGCGTTCGATATAACCTTTGGCCTCACCCCATATTGACTGTAATTCCGGTACGTTATCTTTGCCCATAGTCCTTCCGTGCGCGTTTGGTGTTGGTTCGATTATACCACGTGAAAAGGAATTAACTTTCAGATGAATTGTGCAGGCGGTATCTTTATGGCTTTTCGTGCAATACTCTTGATCCTGAATTTAGGGCAAATACTGGATATCACAGTTAGAGCCAGGAAAATATTTGCCAGTACACCTATTATTTTATAAAGTAGAATAGAAAACCTAGTTTAAAAGGAGGTACTCTGATGGCTCAGAAGGTAAGAGCGGCGGTGCTCGTGGCAGCATCCAAAATTGAGATGAGGGAATTTCCCATGCCGGAGATTGGCCGGGATGATGCTTTGCTCAAGATAGAATTAGCCGGGGTGTGCGGCACGGACCCCAAGCGGTATGAGGGAAAAATCAAGGCCACGGCACCTTTCCCGGTTATCATGGGACACGAGATTCTGGGACGCATTGCCAAGATCGGTGACATCGCTTCCAAGCGCATGGGGGTGAAAGAGGGCGACCGGGTGGTGGCCGAGTCTATGGTGCGCTGCGCGTATTGCAGTCACTGCATCACCGGCGACTATCGCTTTTGTGAAAACCCTCGCGGCTATGGCTATAACGTCTCGGCGACTGTGCCGCCATATCTCTGGGGGGCCTACGCCGAGTACATGTACCTGGCCCCGGGCAGCATCGTACACAAGATTTCGGAGAACGTACCCGCCAAGGCAGGGGTACTCATAAACGCCGTATTTGCTGATGCCTTCCGCTGGGGACGCCTCGAAGGTGGCTTCTGCATCGGTGATGCCGTGGTTATCCAGGGCGTCGGCCAGCAAGGTCTCTGCCAGGTAATCGTGGGCAAGGAATCGGGCTGTAATCCCATTATCGCCACCGGTCTCTCAAAGGATGTTGAGCGTTTTAAGTTGGCCAAGGAGTTCGGCGCCGACTACACCATTGACGTTGAGAAGGTCAACGTAGTTGATAAGGTTAAGGAGATAACCGGCGGCAAGATGGCTGATGTAGTGGTTGACGTGGCCGGTAGCTGGAAATCCATATCGGTCTCGATAGACTTGGTGAAGAAGCAGGGGAGGCTGGTGCTGGCCACAATAGTAGGTGAGGAGACCCTTACGCCGATAGCCACCGACACCCTGGCCCGCAGGGACATCACGATAGTAGGCGTGTTCTCGGCGGACTACCGCTCCATGGGACCCAGTATCAAGCTCGTGGAATCAGGGAAGTACGCTATCGAGAAGATAGTCTCGCACGTCCTGCCGCTTGATCAGGCTGAGAGAGCCGTCCAGATGGCGGGCGGTTACTTCAAGGATATTTATCCCACCAAGGTAATTCTGCAGCCCTGACCGGTACTGCCTGTTTAGATTACCTCAAAGCACCGCGTTCGTCACAGAAGCAGCGTTGTCTGAACCCAGGATTTTTAAGGTGCCTTTTCCATGGACAATCCACACTCGGTAAAGTCCCGACTAAAATGCAGCGTGTATGAAATCATCCACCTAAATCATCCACCTTAGGAATAGCCTCATCCACGGTCAGGCAATGCAGATCGATCTCTTCTCTCATCCATTTCCCATAGCGATTGGCATTGATGTTGGCTCTTGTTGCCGACCTCGGTTTCATGTAGTGTCACAATTGAAAACAGTCGCTATCAGTGGGCTGGACTATACGCTATATTGCGTTTCCACTGTGCTTCCAGCTTCAGCCAACAAGATGGGTAATTTGTTGGGTCACTGAGTAATTCCACTCTTCAGCCACCCCCATGGGTCCAGCTCAAAAGGAGATTCTTAGACTAAAGATTAAGCAACATGCGAATTGTTAAATATCGGTATCTGAGATAGACCTTATCCTCGAATTCTGCCAACATTTTGCCAACGCATTGCCAACCACCTGATGGCACGGGATGGTAACGATAGGTACGAAAGGTCAGCCAGCGTGAAACTGGAACGCACTTGGTTCTATATGCAGTAATCCAATGGCATGTCCTGTTCGTTACTCTTAATCAGGTGGTTCACAGTAAACGAATGGGAAGTAAAGGGGCTATAATTGACATAACAAGCCTGTCGCTTGGCTTATGCTGATTTGAGAATTGTGACAATCCAGGGTTTGAATAGTAAATATCCCGACCTAATTGCCAATGACCTAGGGATATTGTATAGTTTGGGAAAAGGGAGGCTGTATGGACACAATGATATCTGAAGAAGAAACGTTGACCTCACATCGCAGAGGTCACTGGTTCGAGCCCAGTACCGCCCACCATTCGTAACAGTTCCCGAACCATTTGCTCTGGCTATAATGGCAAAGGGGGCATTGTATGCCAGCTTTTTTCGTAGTTCTTCATCGTCCACGATAAACAAAAGTTTGAACTCTCTGAGTCCATTGGTTATTTCAAACTTCGCTCCCAGCGAGTGTAACTCAAGTTGAGCTAAGGCCAATTCGTAGATGAACTGTACATTATCAAGCAGTAGTAGTTGCCTATCTTGTGGCAATTGTTCTGTGTTGTAGGCCCAGAAAGAGCCTAATTCCTCAGCTTTTTGGCACATTCTCGCACCTTTGAAAGTTTCTGTCTCGTCTATCATTTATACCTCTTTACCTCAAACCTATACAAATTTACCTTTTCTTTGGGGCCAATACCCGCTTTCTGGCAGCAGATGTCAATCTGGTGGTCTACGTTCTCCACCCCTTCCAGGTCGGGGAGGAGCAGGCCGCGCCGCCAGCCGCACTCCACAATCACCCCGTACTTCTTGGGGTCGAGCTCACTGCGGTCTTTTACCCGCACCGGCCGGGTGAGCACGTCCACGCTGTAATCGAGGTAGTCAAGCTCGTTGGGCGTGACCGGCGGGAAACGCGGGTCGCGCGTCGCCGAGCTGATGGCGTTGGCGATAATCTCGTGGGCTACGTTGTCTTCCTGCGGCTCAAACGTGCCGACGCAGCCGCGCAGCGACCCCAGCTTGTGGATGGAGACAAACGTCCCGGCTGTCTGCTGCATCTCCGGGGTAAGCGCGGCCGGCGGCGGGATTATCTTGCCCTCCCGGATATAGGACTCCACCGTTTGCCGGGCCAGCTTCACCAGCGGCGACATCCCGGTTATTACTATTCCGGCATAGCCCACCACGCTGGTGTAATCGCCGCTGACGTCACCGCTGGTCTGGTACTTGACCAGGCGGGCGCCGGTAGCGCCCAGCTCCCGTGCGGCGGCGATGAGGCTCACCGCCGGGGCATAGCCGCACATCGGAAGGCCCAGCTTATCGATACGCTCCAGCAGCTCATCTTCGTTCAGGTCGAGGATGGCCTCGATGGCCTGGTTGTCCTT
>JAUYDJ010000040.1 GCA_030690025.1 Chloroflexota bacterium
ATTTATGGCGGCATCTCCACGTAATTCAGGGGCATCAGGCTGTCATCTCTTAATACACCATCCCGATAGGGCATAGACAAACCAGCGAGCGGGGAGTTTCCCGCGAAACTCAGAAAAAGGCTTTCAAATCCCTTATTTGAGGCTGCCTTAAAACGCTTAATTGTCATTCTGAACGAAGTGGAGAATCCGTTTCCCCGCAGCAAAGTACGGATTCATTCAGTCGTCCGCCTTCGGCGTCCTCTTTCAGAATGACATTGTCAGACAGCCTCATTAAAAGGGATTTTGGTCATTTGGCGGAAGCCTTACCTGGAGCCGGGTTTGTATCCTCGGGCAAATCGGATTACAATAGATTAGAAAATAATGGACTTTTCTACCTCGCAGATTATCTTTGAGAACCGGCGTGATGCCGGGAGACAGCTGGCCGCCAAGCTGACCGAATACAATGAGAAGTCGGTGGTGGTGCTGGCCATTCCTAATGGGGGCGTGCCGGTGGCGCTGGAAGTGGCCAGCGCCCTGAAGGCCGACCTCGATGTGGTGGTTTCCCGCAAGATTCCCATGCCGCTCAGCCCGGAGGGCGGTTTTGGCGCCGTGGCCGATAATGGCACCATAATACTTAATGAACATGAAGTCAAAAGGCTGGGTTTGAGCCAGCAGCAGATTGAGTACGAGGCCCGTAAGGTTAGGGAAAAGGTAAAGCAGCGGAGCATGCTTTATAAGGGCGACCGTCCGCTGGCCAGGTTGAGTGGCCGGACGGTGATAGTCGTTGATGACGGGCTCGCGTCCGGTGTAACCATGATTGCGGCGGTGGAATCGGTGCGACACCGCGGTTGCCGGGAAATAGTTGTCGCCGTGCCGGTAGCTTCGGCAATTGCTATGAAAGAGGTGCAGCCGGTGGCCGGCAAGGTGGTGACCTGCGCTACCGGGTTTATGCCCAAGTTCTATATATCTGATTTCTATCGGCAATGGCACGACCTCAGTGACGAGGAGGTCGTGCAGTACCTCAAGCAGTGGCGCATGCGGCGTTTTTCCAGATAAACGGCAGAAGAGCGACGAGGTGTGGCGAATGGCATTTGTTGAAATACTGGTCAACAAAGTATTATGGGCGTCGGTAACCGGCTGGGCGATAGCCCAGATGATAAAGGTAATCGTTGGGCTGGCGCGTGAGAAGCGTGTCTACTGGCGCTATTTTGTCTCTACCGGGGGAATGCCCAGCGCGCACTCGGCCACGGTAAGCTCGCTGGCTACCGCCGTAGGCATGACCCAGGGCTTCGGCTCGGTGGCTTTTGCCATTGCCGCCATTGTGGCCATGGTGGTGATGTATGATGCCGCCGGCCTGCGGCGGGCGGTGAGCCGCCAATCAGTAATCCTGGACCGCCTGATGAAGGAGCTGGTGGAAAAACGTCCCCGTGGCGAGATGGAACGTGACCTCCGGCAGTTCATCGGGCACACCCCTACCCAGGTTATCATCGGTGCGGTGCTCGGTATACTCACCGGCTGGCTCTGGATAACCCTGTAGTATTTGCTGGCCGGGAGGTTTGCGAATGCTCAAGGGCGTAATCTTCGACCTGGACGGCACCTTACTCGATTCACTGGATACCCTCTGGCGCTCATTTAACGCCGGTGTGGTCGCTTTCAAATTCCCGCCAACCCCCAGGGAACGGTTGATGGGCCTGATGAGCCGCGGCACCGGGCTGGCCGGTATACTGGCCCAAATCTACCCCGAGCTTAAGCCAGACGCGCCGGTGGTGAAAGATATCATGGCGGCCATCAGGCAGGAATACCTGGCTATGTGCGCCAGTGACGTAAGACTGAGTCAGGGGGCGATGGAGCTGTTCGAGCAGCTCAGGGCGCGCCGACTGAAAATGGGGGTCGTCACCAGCCGCACGGTGGTCGCGGATAAGCTGTGGCCGGAATTCGAGCGTTTGCATATCGCCCGGTTTATCGATGCGGCGGTAACCGGCGCCGAAGGCCGCCGCAAGCCAGCGCCGGATACCATCATCACGTGCCTGGAGAGACTGGCGCTCGCGCCCGCCGAGTGTGTCTTCGTGGGTGATTCCCAGGCGGATATCCGGGCGGGTAAAGCCGCCGGTGTAAAGACGGTGGCGGTAGCTACCGGCGTGAGCAGCCGCGATGAACTGGCCGCGGAATCGCCCGATTTTGTCTTCGATGATTTGCCCGGCCTCTTGGCCAAGCTGGACTCGGTGCTGGGGAAAGAGGGAACTACAGTGAAGCAGCAGGAAGGTTTTCTTTTTGCGGCCAAGGCGGGAGCCCTGGAAGGATACCTGTTCCGACGGCGTAAACCGGAGCCGCTGGACAACTGGGTAAATAATATCAGCCGGATGTACCATGATTTGTCACCGGAAGTAAAGCAGGAAGTCAACCTCACCTTTGCGGCTGTCCTGAAAAGGATTCTGGAATACGGGAAGAGGGTGCTGGAGCCTGAATTGAAAGCCGAGCTGGAGAAGCTGTTGACAGAAACTTCGGCTGGGCTGGAGACAAAGTCATAGTCGCTATCTACAGATAGACTTCTACCTCGACCACATCGCCGTCTTTTACCGAGAGCGCCTGCCTGACATTCTCCGCGGCGATAATCTCGAGCTGGGCCGCCGGGTAGTTGGGCACGCAGGGGATGATGACCGCTCCCTTAATCTTGCCGTCAACCAGCGCCAGAAAGCTCAGACCGGGACAGTAGCCTGCCTTTAGCGGCGTTATTTCAATGCCTTTTGCCTGCCGGATAGTATTTAGCTTTGCCATGTCTTCAGATAAGACTTTGATGTTGAAGGTGCCGGGGTAGGGGTGAATCCCCAGCTTCTCGACAAACTGCTTCTTGACCCACCCCAGTTCCGTGATACCCCCCGCCTCGCCGGTGCCGCTGATAACGGTGCCGCGCAGTCTGATAGTTTTCTGCTTGCCAGACATGCTACTGCCGCTTCTTGACCGGGTAGCGGATAAGCGTTTTGACCACTTTAGCATCAGGGCGGGTCAGGTATTCCTCTTCGTGGAGGCCGGCGATTTCGTGGCCGCTTTCGGCAATGAACTTGTGCAAGCGCTCGACGGTGGGGGCCTCCTGGTCATACGGCCCGAGGTGGAGAATCTGGGCGACCGTGCCATATTCCCACGTCTCGACTCTGACCTGGACGCCGGGCACCTTCTGGGGCAGGGAGGTGGTATTATCCGGGACAGGCAGGCCCATGATGATAGTCCATTTTTCTTTGGGGACGAGGTGGGCGTTGGGGTAGCGGGCGCGCAGTCCGCTGACCTTGAAAGTGGGCACCCCCTTCTTCTTGAGGTCGAACTTGAGAGTATAAACCGAGCCGTAGAGGGCGGGCATGACCTGGGGGAAGACCTTGTCCGGCGCGCCCACGCTGGAGACTACAGCCATTTTCTGCGCGGGCATTTCGATGATTTGGGGGTCGGTCCTGGAAGCTCTTGGCGACATATTCCACCTCCCGGTTAGCTATTTTAGCCCAGTATAGCACGGTAGATGAGGTGGTTAAAGGGGGTGTGTAAGCGGCCAAGTATATTGAAATAAACGCTTGAGTATCGTATATTAGCATCAATACTATGAAGCAGACAGAATTTCAAACACATCTACAGGAATACCTCAAAAATATAGAGGAAGCTAAGCAGAAGAAGTCCCATCACGACCAGCTTAGAAATATCTTCGTTGGCTTTTTGGGTAA
>JAUYDJ010000041.1 GCA_030690025.1 Chloroflexota bacterium
TGTAGTGTCTCGTATATATCTTGACGTATGATGGATGTTGATGTCATTCCAGCGCAGGCTGGAATCCAGGGGCAAACATGGATTCCGGATCAAGTCCGGAATGACAGAGACTGTAAAGACATTTGTAAGACACTACACTAGGTCATACTTACAGAAGAGGAGGTGTGTCATGCCAATAGCAGAAATTGCAGTTAGCCTCGGTGGATTAGCCGCTATTGCCTTCCTGGCCTGGTTCTTCTTCGGCCCAAAGCAGGCCCAGATGGCCCAGGTGAAGGGGAACATTCAGGAAATAGCGGTTAGCGTCAAGGGGGGCTATTCCCCAGATATTATTCGTGTTAAGAAAGATATACCGCTTCGCTTGATATTTGACCGTCAGGAAGCTGGCGACTGTAGCTCGCGGGTAGTCTTCCCTGACTTTCATGCCAGCAAGACGTTGGCGCCCTTCGCCAAGACCACGCTGGAGTTCACTCCGGATAAAACCGGTGAGTTTGGCTTCGCCTGCGGCATGAACATGATTCACGGCACCCTTATCGTTGATGAGGGCAAGGATACCAAAGAGACTGGGGCGATGCCAGAGCCCACGAAGGGCGAAGGCAAGGCGCACGAGCACGCCGAGGCAGTTGGGGTAGGGCCCACCATGCCGGTGGGGAAGACGGAGCAGGTTGAGTTTGCCCTGGTCAGCGGTGGAGTTACTTGTCCCACCTGCGCCGTCAATATTGAGACAGCCCTCGGCAGTCTCCCCGGCGTGGATGACGTTCGCGTTAACTTTGGCGCTGAGCGTATCACGGTTGGCTATGACCCGGCTCAGATATCGCCGGAGAAAATGCAGAAAATCATTGAAAATACCGGCTATAGAGTAAATCTCCGTAGCGAGCCGGGGACCGAGGCGACGGAGGACCGAGAGGCGGCGGATAGGGCTGCTGAACGCCGAGATCTGACGCGCCGAGTCATTATTGGCGCCATTCTCACCGCGCCAGTAGCTCTAGCCGTGATGGCACACGAATTCTTTGGTGCACAGTGGATACCCTCCATTTTGCTCAACCGCTGGTTTCAACTGGCACTGATTACCCCGGTGATGTTCTACACCGGCTGGCCAATTCACCGCACCGGTTGGATGACACTGCGTCACCGCACCGCCGATATGAATACGTTGATCACCATTGGTACGGTTGCCGCATTCAGCTACAGCCTGGTGGTTACCGTAGCGCCTGGCATATTACCCGAGAGCCTACGCCAGGTCTATTATGAGGCGGTCGGTGTTATTATCACCCTCATTGTGTTGGGACGCCTATTGGAAGCAATTGCCAAGGGTGGCACCAGCGAAGCCATCCGCAAGCTCATTGGGCTCCAAGCCAAGACAGCCCGGGTCGTCCGCGATGGAAAAGAAGAGGACATTCCCATCGAGCAGGTACAACTGGGCGATATCGTGGTGATGCGCCCCGGCGAGAAGGTGCCCGTGGACGGAGAAATCGTAGATGGGCGCTCCACGCTGGACGAGTCTATGGTTACCGGAGAAAGCATCCCGGTCACCAAGGGTGAAAGCGACATGGTGATTGGTGCCACCATTAACCAGACCGGAGCTTTCCGCTTCAAAGCCACCAAGGTGGGCAAAGACACCATGCTGGCCCAGATTATCCAGCTCGTGGAGCAGGCCCAGAGCTCCAAAGCCCCTATCCAGCGTCTGGCTGACCTGGCTGCCAGCCGCTTTGTGCCGGGGGTTATCTTCATTGCCATCGGCACCTTTGTCATCTGGTTCAACTTCGGGCCGGCGCCGGCTCTCATCTTTTCTTTGGTCAACGCCGTGGCGGTGCTCATCATCGCCTGCCCCTGCGCCCTCGGACTGGCGACGCCGCTTTCCATCATGGTCGGTACCGGTAAGGGCGCCCAGAATGGCATCCTTATTCGCTCCGCCGAAGCTCTAGAAATAGCGCACAAGCTGAACACTTTGGTTCTGGACAAGACCGGCACTATCACCAAGGGGCAGCCCGCGCTCACCGATGTGGTCCCGGCAGATAAGATGGACGCTGATGAACTGTTGCGGCTGGTGGCCTCCGCCGAGCGCTCGTCAGAGCACCCCCTGGGACAGGCGATCATCCGGGGTGCTGAGGACAAAGGACTTAAGCTGGCCGAGCCCGGAGAGTTCCAGTCTGTTACGGGCAAGGGAATCAAGGTGACTGTTGATGGACACAAACTTCTGGTAGGCAACCGCCGCCTGCTGGATGACGCCGGTATCAAGACGGCGGCTCTGGAAAAGGAGTCAGAACGTCTGGCGGCCGATGGCAAGACCCCCATGTTTGTCGCCGTGGACGGTAAACCCGCCGGCATCGTGGCCGTGGCTGATACTGTTAAGGAGGGCTCGCTGGCCGCTATCGCTACACTGCGGCGCCTGGGCATCGAGGTGGTGATGATTACCGGAGACAACCGGCGTACTGCCGAGGCCATCGCCCGGCAGGTGGGCATCGAGCGGGTTCTGGCCGAAGTCCTGCCCCAGGATAAAGCCTTGGAGGTGAAGCGCCTTCAGGGCGAGAACAAGCTGGTGGGCATGGTGGGAGATGGCATTAATGATGCCCCTGCGTTAGCCCAGGCAGACGTAGGTCTTGCCATCGGCACGGGTACCGACGTTGCTATCGAGTCATCAGATATTACGCTAATCTCAGGCGAGTTAAAGGGGGTAGTCACCGCCATCACTTTAAGCCGTGCCACCATGCGCAACATTCGCCAGAACCTGGTATTTGCCTTCCTATATAACGGATTAGGCATTCCTATAGCTGCCGGCGTACTGTACCCCGCCTTCGGCATACTGTTAAGCCCCATAATTGCCGCTGCAGCCATGGCGTTGAGTTCGCTTTCTGTAGTTACCAACGCCAACCGGTTAAGGGGTTACAAAACCATCGCTCTTAAGGCGCCAAAAGCAGTCCGGGCAGTGACGCCAAAGGTTGAAGTCAGCGAGGGCCGGCGAGAAGAAGATACGGCAGCCACCGTGAAAGACCCCGTGTGTGGCATGGAGATTGACCCGAAGAGTGCCGCCGCCACTGAGGAATACGAAGGCAAGACTTACCACTTCTGCTCAGCGGACTGCCACGAGAAATTCAAGGCGGAGCCAGAGAAATACGCAAAAAAGTGAGATATTCAGTATCCCTTTCTCTCAAGACGCTTCACTTTACGCGAGGAAGCCGAATAGTGAGCTTTCTGCCCCGGTCTGCCACATTACCAGGATACCGAGAACTATACTGGCGGCCCCAGCCAGCCCCTGAAGCCAGAGGTTCAGCCGCACGGAATGTCGGCCGGCAACTCTGAACGGCAGGCTGATAAGGCCACTGAAAACGAGCATGCCTAGGATGGTGCCCGCAGCGAACATCAGGAGAAAGAGCAGGCCCTGCATCATGGAAGGCATGACGCCCAGAACTAATAAAGTCAGCGCCCCGCTCCCCGCCAGACCGTGAACGATGCCCACCAATAATGGTCTGCGCAGATGTATATGGTCATGACTCGGGCTACCCGAGTGTGAGTGAGGGTGTACATGCGTCTCGCCCGCGTGCTGGTGGACATGGACATGAGCTTTGCGCAAGCGCCACAGCAAGGGTACGCCGAGCAGCACCAGCATTATCCCGACGGCAAATTCCAACGACAGGGCTAAGCGGTCCGGGACGGTAAGCCTAAAGACCAGCATCACAAAGCCCGCCGTAAGCAGCGCAATGCTATGGCCCAGCCCCCAGCTTATCCCGACCAGGACGGAGCGCAGCGTATGGCGACTTTGGCTCACGATAGCGGTCACCGCTACTACGTGGTCGGCATCCAGGGCATGCCTTATCCCCAGAAGCAGGCCAAGAAACAAGGTGGTCAACATACCGGCGTCATTAGACATCCTTTCTCGATATTACCAGACAGGATTGGGTACGCACATATAAAGAATATAATAATCAGAAATCAAGGGTAAGGGTGTTCTATAACGAAATGTTAGCCTCTTTATATTTGCCCGGATTAGATTCAAACTCCTTCCGGCATTCCACCGAACAGAAATGATAACTCTGCCCATCATACTCGGCTACGTGTGCGGCCTTATCCTTTTCCACTACCATCAGGCACACAGGGTCGATGGCGACACCTTCGGGGCATCTTCCAGCGGGATAAACACCATGTAGGAAATCAAAGTAAATGTCTCATCGGAGATGCCGACAATCCTGAACTGCTTGCTTTCAAGGTCGATAACCCCGCCAATATCCAGTCCCTTTTTCTTAGCCAGCACCCTGTCCACGATTGCTTCACCACTACCGGGCGTTGCCGCCCCCCTGATAACCTTCCATGGGCCTCCCAGTCCGCTGGCAGTGTCAAAACCGTTGATGCTGATCAGTAGTTTTTCTCCATTCACGTTGGTGGCGATTGGAACTCTTACGAGCGGGAAAAATTTTCAACACCGTCTATTCCCTTCAACCCTTCACCAATCCGGGAATTCAGTAACGATGGGCTGTGGAGAGACCCCGAGGCACCCTGGGAAGTAACCC
>JAUYDJ010000142.1 GCA_030690025.1 Chloroflexota bacterium
TCCGGCAGGGTGGTAGAATGTTCAATTCATTCAATTTCTTGGCAACCCACTATGCGGTGCGTCCCTCGTCTGCCAACCAGACGAAAATCTGGGTGACTACCCAGGCCGGGCTCCCCCAAACTGGCTCCCCATCAGGCCCGAGTTCGTTTATTTCCCACCAAGCACGGAGCACCTTAGCTCTGCCTGTTCGAGGTTCAATGACCTTATCCGCTCGATAGGTGTAGCCATGTGAGGGTCGGTGTGCAGGTACCTTGCCAGACAGAACACGCGCAATATTGCCAGCTAGGGCATTGTCGCGGTTGCACTTCACCCGTAGCGCGTTTGCCTGGGCTTGAATAAGTCTTGTTGTCTGGCTTCCCCAATCCTGGCCACCAGGGGCATCGCCGTATATCACCTGCACGCCGTAGTAAGCACACTCCCTCTCGAAGGTCAACTGATGGAGCGGATCTGCCGAAAGCCGGCCTTGGAAAGGAATAATGACTCCAGCTATACGTCTACCAGCTATCAGCTCTTTACGCAGACGGGTAATGCCAGGGCGATTTAAGTCTTCGCTTGACTCAGCATCATATATCACGTATTCCCGGGGAATAATCGCGCCATTTGGCTTGGTCAGTTTCGCACATGACAGCAGATACTCCCCTAGTCGGTCATTCTGCGCCTGCTCCCGCGTGGATTGTCTTGTGTATGCCACCCACCAATGCCTGAGATTTAAGTCGCACCCTCTCACGCCGAACCCCTGCTCGCAGCCAGCTGCTTTTGCTGCCTCTACAACATAACGGTCCAGACGTTCCTTGCTCATAACTTCTATCGTCTGAGTCATGTTTCACCTCCTGAATAGCCAATCTCGTATAATACCATCATTTTCTTTAGGAACGGGCGATTGTGAAAATTCCCATTTAGTAACTGCCTCAACAGTCTCTTGCGGTCCACCCTTCACCGACCTCGACCACAATATGCGCATCTCCAGTGCGGTCTCGACCACGTGCCCTCGGGACGCTTCGCTATCGTCCCCGTAGTGCTCTATGGCAAGTTTGCTAATTTCCTCAAGCAACTTGTCATCAACGTATATGTCGAGATCTGCCATTACAATACCTCAAGTAACGCTTTATTGCATCCCGAACAAAACGGCTAACTGCCCTCATGCCTTCACCGGGCCAAAGCTGCTCGATGGAGGCCACAATCATTGGCATTAAGTCGTCCCTTATAGTTAGCTGCAATCTTGCCATCGCCTTAACAACTTGTTAGATATTACTCCAGGATATTACTTGCATACATGGTCACTGTTGCCTTCTGAATACTCCCCTCTTGCCTTGGACTTTTTCAAACTGAGGTTTGAACCCGTTCAGGATGGTCGAGATTGTGGCGGTAGGATTGAATGCATCAATCTTCATCCCGCGGCGCTTTAGTTCTTCGAAAACTGCTTCGTCGCTAACATCATCTCCTGGTTTGGTTATCGATAGCGCCACCTCTCGGATTGCTTGCTTTCTAGATTCCGGAGTGTCCAGAAGCACTTCTGTGATTGGTGCTTCCGTGGGGCGAGGTGGAGGCTGCTTGCCAAACATAGTGAAGTACATGTCGCTGAAAATGTGATGCATCTGCCTTACAAACCCCTCCTGTTGCCCTACCCACTGACCAATTGGTTGGATCTCGCCCAGATAGTCTTGGCATATGTACATTATTTTGAGAATGTCCGCCTCAGCGTAAGTTACCTTGTTCAACTGCTCCTCTACAAGTGACCTCCAGTCTTTTAATGCCGGTGACTCTGCCATCGCCTACACCTCCAACGATTCTAATTTCTAGAATAGCACATATTTATGGTTGTGTCAATACTATTGCTTGACCATAGTTCTTAGACACAAATACTATGGTTACTAACCTAGTTGGCGAGCCTGTGGCAGGTTGAGCCCATGATGACATATTTAGCGGTTTCGGTGCACCTGGAGGTGGTAAGCAATTTTGACAATTGGGGTGGCAAATTAGCGTGAGAATTTTAGCCTAGAAGTGGTCATTTCCCGTAAGCGGCGAATCCCCATAGCGTGCTTATCCCACAATGCGATAATGTTTAATGCCCTGCACAAGAAGATGTTGTGCAATCATAGAGTGAAACCATCAGGCATAGCTGAGGTTATTAGCTATTTGGATATATCGAAAAGACTATACAGATAGTCTTTTCCTAGCTACGAAATGTTTCCTTAGGGCTTTCAAGTTGATCCTCCAAACCGGCTTGTTGGATCCAACGAAATACCCAGGGGGTTGGCACCCCCACAAAATACCCATCTTGTTGGCTGAAGCTAGAAGCACAGTGAGGATGTGTGTTGGATTACCTCAAATTACCGCGTTCGTCACAGCAGTGGCATTGTCCGAACCCAGTACTATTAACGACCTTCATCTCATAACCCTTATCCATCAGCGTGCAAGCCAGATACATTTCCCAGAATCTGGCATCGAAATCCCTGCGTATTTGCTCCAAAAAGTGACTATCCGCGTAGGGGTGATATTTCACCCAGAGAGATTCGCAGAACATCTTGACATCCTTTGTTCTTGGCGATGTCGTTGTCCAGGGAATATGTCAGGGTTAATTGTTCAGCGATTTTGTCAGTAGGACACCTCTGCCATGGCAACACTTCTGCTAAGGTATTGTGAAAATGGAGAAGGTAGCGGCTCCCTCTCACTCCTAGCTTGGGCATCAAGGAGCCGTTTGAGCGTACCGTCGGAGATAGCTAGCTCCTTAGCTCCCTGGTGGCGGGAGAGTTCACCCGAGGCGATGCGCGCGGCAATAGAAGCGAAGCGCTGCTCAAATCCGGGTTGTTCATTTACCCGGGGACGGCCGATCTGCTTGCCCTTTTCCCTGGCTCGCTTCACGCCCTCCCGGGTAAGTTCACGGTGCAACCGCCTAAGTTCGGAGTCCTCAAACCAGATAGTTTTGAGCTGAGGCTGAGGTGGAGGCAGCTCATCTTCCTCGGGTTCTCCAGGCTGAAGGCAGGGTAGTGGTAAAGCAGCCAGCTCCCGCAGGGTTGTCGCCAGCGGCGGCGCCTCTTTGGGATTGAGCACCTTACCCCGGCAGCAGACCATCAGCTGGCCGTCCAGGCGCTCCTGGACCTCGACATGGGACCTGGCATAGCTGGTTCGCTCGCCGTCGGGGAAAAGCTGCAGTGTTTTGCCGTGGTACTGCACTGTGTTATCCCTAGCCACCCTGCGGCGCTCCTTGATACACAGGATGGCATCCAGGTCCAGTTCCGGGCCCACCGTCCGGTAGGCGACCTCCGGCTGAGCGGCCGGGACGCCGAAGCGCTCGTTGAAACGGGGCAGGAATGCTGCAAGGATATTGTTAGCCTCGGCGATGGTTCTGGCACCGGCCAGGCGCAACTCGGTCACCAGCCTGTCCTGGAAGGTGCCGTTGGCCCGCTCGATTCTCCCCTTGGCCTCGGGGCTCTGGGCGAATATCTGTGCCACCCCGAGCTCCCGCATGGCGCGGCTAAACTGGGTCGGCCTGAGCTTGTCGGCAGGAGGCGCTTCCCCGTTACCCGGCACCGCGGAGCGGAATATAAGGCTGCGGTCGCTATAGAGCGCCAGAGGCAGGCCTTTCCCCTGGATGATGCCTTTCATCAGCCTGAAATAGCCCGGCGTATCCTCCTGCTCCTGGAACAGGGCATACGGCACTGAGCCGGTAGCGTCATCCACGGCCAGGAGCAGGGTGAAACAATCCCCGCGCTCCTCCAGCCAGTGGTGATGGCTGCCGTCGATCTGCACCAGCATGCCCTCCTGGGGCATGCGCTGACGCCGGCAGCGGTGACCGGGAGCACGGCGGTGCCTGGGGCTGCAGAGCCCGTTTCCCACCAGGAAACGCCTCACCGTGGAGCGGGAAAGCGCGATGCCCTCGCGCTCGGAGAGGAGTTCAGTCAGGTGCGAGTGGTTCGCGCCCTGGTAACGGTCCCGGGCCAGTTCTATCACCCTTGACCTGATACCCGGAGCCTTAGAATTCCATGGTAACCGGCCGCGGTTCCCGTGGGCTAAAGCAGCGGCACCCTCCCTTCTGTAGGCTGCCAGGAGTCGCCATACGTGGCGCTCACTTAACCCTATCAGCTGCGCCGCCTCTTTAACAGGATACTGCCGGTCCAGGACCATGTTCATGATGCTCAGCCTAGTTTGCTCTTTTGCGGTCAATGTCAGTCCTTTCATCAACTGACATTATCCCTGAACAGTTAGCTACTGACCAAATTGTAGACCATCGACATTGGCGAGGAGTCCGAGCGTATGTAATTGTATCTAGGGTCATCAGCAGCTAGAGCATTGTCGAATAACGGTTCCATTCAGCCCTTCCTCTTGGAATTATACCACCTCGACCATCGGTCATACATTTTGACGATTTGTTACTCTCTATTCTGCCTCAACTTGGTATTTGGAGTTTTACTGGTATTTTCAGTTGGATTCCACTACACTTGTGCTTCAGTTACTGGCTATTCAGTGTAACTCCAGCTGAAAAGGATTCGCGTTTATTGTATCAAATGGGATTTGAGTAAGTCGCGGTAAGCAGTGATGTTTGAAAAAACAGAATCAGTCGAGAGCTGAATTTTTTGGAAAGTGTAAAACCTTTACACGACAGGAACTAGTTACTATAATGACACCATTATAGGGTTAAGAGGAGGACAATATGGCAGTATGGGATGACATATTCAGCGGTGAGGACAAAGAGGTCTATGAGAGGGCAGGCTACGCCAGGAAGATGGGTTTTGGCAAGAAACCCGGTCTGCTGATTGTAGACATAACTTATCCATTTGTCGGGGAAAAGAAGCCAGTACTGGAATCGGTTAAGCGTTTCCCTCAGAGCGCCGGAGAATATGGTTGGAAAGCCGTGGAAAACGTAGCCAAACTCCTGCCGATTGCCAGGAGCAAAAAACTACCTATTTTTTATGTTGACCGGCAGTACAACCGCGTTATCCGCAAGTTCTCCCAAGATAGTGCTGAAGCTCCCGAAATGGGGCAGAAAGAACGCGGCCATAACATTGTCAAGGAAATAGCGCCTATCAAAGGCGAGGTAATAATTTATAAGGAAGGGGCAAGCGCATTTTTCGGCACCAACCTGATGAGCCTCCTGAATCCCCTGGGACTTGACACGCTCCTTATCTGCGGGGGGACAACCAGTGGTTGCGTAAGATCCACAGTCGTTGATGCGGCGCAGTACAGTTTTTATGTTGGAATTATTGCGGATTGTTGCTATGACCGCATCCAGCTGTCGCATAAGGCAAGCCTTTTTGATATGAATAGGTATGGCGACGTGATTTCGCTGGAAGAGGCTCTAGAGTATATATCTGCCGTATAGAAAAGAGATGCAGAAAACAAAAACTGGAACCTAAGCAGAAATAGTGTGCTTCTTATCTCCCAAGGTACTAAAAAAGGTAGCCGAGATCCGCATCCCTGGCCGCTTTTCGGAGGAGATAAAATGAACAAAAGGTTCGAGTTGCCTTGATCTAATTCGCTTGAAGTTCATTGTCAATCCGGTAAATTATTGCTGGTTAAGCACAAAAATCCAGAGTCGAACTCCCCGTGAAAAACACAGCAGGGTTTGCCTACGTAGATACCCACGGGCAAAGCCCGTGGCACTTTTACTGTTCAAGCTTCGCTTGACTGTAGCGGCTCACGCTCTTTGACCGTATCCAGCCCGACT
>JAUYDJ010000186.1 GCA_030690025.1 Chloroflexota bacterium
CTGGAGAAAACGAGCAAGCTTGTCCTTTATCACCACGAGAGGTATGACGGCAGGGGATATCCAGACGGGCTGAAGGGTGAAACTATACCTGTTGGCTCTCGACTAATTGCCGTCGCCGATGCTTTTGATACCATGACTACCTGTCACTCGTATCAGGGTGCATCTAGCGTAGATGAGTCTATCGAAAGGCTGCACAGATTCGTACGCATACAGTTCTGCCCGCTTGCGGTACAGGCATTCGTTGCTGGCTTTGCCAGGTTCCGTGTTCCGGCAAGGAGTTACGGGACTGCATCCGGCACACCCACGGGCTAAAATCAGTATTTGGACGAGGGATAAAAAAGTAGAAGAGAGGGGCTTATGCCCCTCTCTCGCTTATGTGACCGCTTCCGTTATCGATGGAAGAGATGGGATAGGCACCTCTGGCCGGATTATACCTTCAGGCTCTTCTTCCGTCGGTAGACTGTCCGGTCGGCGCGGACGAGCATTTTTTTGATGGCCGCCGGCGAGTGTATGGCCAGCCACCTGACCATATTGTGCGGGAAAGTCGGCGGCTTGCTCCAGGGGCAGACCACCATGCACTTGCCGCCGCAGCTGGTCCACTTCTTCTTGTTGATTGACCAGAAGGTGACGCATTTTTCGGCGTTGATGTACCATTTGCGGTAGCCGGGGTTATTGTAGATATCGATGGGCGTGTCTGTGGGCGGGCCGTAGGGAATCGCCTGCGCCGGGCAGTAGACGGCGCAACTCTCGCAGGCCATGCAGAAATCGTGGACGTTAAAAGAGATAGGTTTGTCTGTCTCCATCGGTAGGCTGGTGGTGACCGGTTTAATGCGCATGTTGATGCCGAATTCGGGGGAGAGCACGCGGCCGTTGCGGGCAAACTCGCCCACACCAGCGTCAATGGCGGTGGGGACGATGAGCATCTCCGGATTGTCACCCAGCGTCTCGCGATAAGCGGCGTCATAGCCCAGCCCGCAAATAAAGTCGGCCAGCTGGGTGGAGGCAACCTTGAGGCGGGAGTAGGTATCCGCCACCCCCGCGCCGGCAAGGTGCGATGGCGCGCTCTCGATGAAACTGGGGGCATGGGGAACGACGAGCAGGATGGCGTATTCATGGGGTATGTCAATATCTTTATAGACCCAACGCTGGTCGACTCGGGTGATGCGCACCAGCTCGGCCCCGAAGAACATGCCTATCTTCTTGATGAGCCGGCTTGTCTGGGCTTTATCAGCTATTTCCACGCGGCCTTCAGGCGGGTTAACGGGCAGGGTCTGGGGGTGGTACTCGCGGCACAACCGCCAGGCGGCTGCGGTCAGGCTCTGGCTGATGCGGTCTTCCGGTTCGAGGGCGCTGTTAGGCAGGGGCTTGCGGGAGTCATATCCGGTGCGGGCGATGAACCGCTCGCGGATTTCTGTCCCGAAGGGATTGTTGGGCGTAATGGTCAGAAAGGCGTTCTTACGCCGGTCGAACCGTTCGATGGTGCCGGTGATATATTTCTCATAGGTAGGACGGTCAACCTCCCTGACACCGAGGCGGCGGCGGCGCTTTTCAATGGCCTGCAGCTTCTTTTCGTAGGGGAGTAGGGCTTCATCCAGCTTGCTCAAATTCATTTCCGGCTCCTGTCCAGTACTATTGTAGCAAGGCACGCTCATCAGAGGCAAATCTGGGCTGTTCCATATACTTTTATTGAGTATCCCGTCCTTTGCTGTTACAATTTGTTAGTGGATGGTCGCGTTGGGCTTTGGCTGCAGATGATTTTCAATGTCATTGCGAGGGCACGATAGTGCCCGCGGCAATCTCATTGGTGCCAGAGATTGCTTCGTCCCGATTTCATCGGAACTCGCAATGACACTAAATGCAAATGAAACTTAAAGAATAGTTGCTGGAGTGTTTTGTGGAGAGAAAAGTCCGCATCAGGGCCGGTGGGGTTGAGGTGCTGGCTAAACTGAATGATACCAGGACGGCCCAAGCCATTTGGGAAGCTTTACCCATCAAGGGGGAAGCTGAGCTTTGGGGAGATGAGATATATTTCTCGATTTCGGTCAGCCTTGAACTGGAGGATGGACAGGAACTGGTAAGCGTGGGGGATTTGGGTTACTGGCCGCCGGGCATTGCCCTGTGCATCTTCTTCGGCCCCACGCCAATGAGCCGCGGAAATGAAATTCGTCCGGCCAGCGCGGTGACGGTATTCGGCAAGGTTGCTGGCGATGCTGGCGTCTTGAAGCGGGTAACTTCTGGGGCAGAAATCGTAATCGAAAAGGCGAGCAAGGGTGTGTGATGGACCGGGAAAGGTTTGAGTCGCTGGTGGCCAGGGCCGTCGAGGACCTGCCCGATGAGTTTCGGGACAGGCTGGATAATATCGATATAGTGGTGGATGACAGGCATACCGCGGGCCAGCTGAAGACGGTCGGGTTGGCCGGCGGCCAGACGTTGCTCGGTCTTTATGAAGGGGTGCCGCGGACAAAGCGTGATATCTACTACGGCATGGTGCCGCCGGACAAGATAACCATATTCCAGAAGCCGGTGGAAGCCAAATGCCGGAATGAGGATGCCATTGTTGGCGAAGTGCAGCGGGTGGTAAAGCACGAGATTGCCCACCATTTTGGCCTCAGTGATGCCCGGCTGGATGAGATTGAAAAAGGACAAGACTGAAGGGGGGAGCGATGGGTTATTTCAGAATACTTTCGGCGATACCCGGCTTCTTTTTGAGCTCCTGGTTTACCATGCTGCTCTGGGGAGCTATCGCGCCAAAGTTCGGAGTGGCCGGAATCGGCTACCCCATGGCGATGCTGATAACTATTTCTCTATGGCTGGCGGTAGCCCCGCTGGCTGCAGCGGCGGGCCGAAAGTAACCCGGCATGACTAGCTCCCCCAAACCCCGATTTTTCTATGGCTGGGCTATTGTGGCGGCTGGCCTGGTGGTTTTCGCGCTGGGCTACGGCGTCCGCTACTCTTTTTCAGTAATCTTCACCTCGCTCCTGGAGCAATTCCAGTGGTCGCGCAGCGCTACCGCGGCCATGATGTCTTTCCATATTCTTGCCTACGGTATCACCGCTCCCATTGCCGGTACGCTGGTAGACCGGCTTGGCGCCCGGAAGACCATGAGTCTGGGGGCCGTCCTGTTGGCGCTGGGCGCAGCGACCTCGGCTCTGGGCAGTGCGACGCTGTGGCACTACTACCTTTCCTTCGGGGTACTCACCGGGGCGGGTCTCTCTCTTATCGGGGCGACGTCCTTCACCAGGGTAGTGTCTAACTGGTTCGAGAAACGGCGCGGACTGGCGATGAGTATCATGTACTTCGGCTCAGGAGGGGCTTTCCTCTTTTATCCGCTGGTTGCTTTCCTGGTCGAGAAAGTTGGCTGGCGCGGCACTTTTTGGGTTGAGGCGGCGGCGGTTGCCGTTATTCTCCTGCCCTTGGTGACTCTGGTGGTACGCACTCGCCCTGAAGATAGGAGTGTCCTGCCTGACGGAAAGCAGGTTCCGGTGGCCACCCCCGCAGGAGAAGATAACGTCGCAGCGTTCCCGGCTGAAGACTGGACGCTGGCTAAAGCGGTGAAAAGCTACCGCTTCTGGGCATTGTGTTTGTGCGCCTTTGCCATATGGGGCGTAACTGAGCAAATCCTGCTGCCGCACCAGGTAGCCTTTGCCGAGGATGTGGGTTACAGCAAGATTTACGCTGCCTCCGTACTGGCGCTCTTTGGCGTGTGCAAGTCAGCCGGTGCTCTGGCCGGGATTATCTCCGACCGCATTGGCCGGGAGGTCACCTTCAGCCTGGGTACTGTGCTTGGCGTGTCCGGGATAGTGGCTCTTATGCTTATACATGATGTTTCGCAACCCTGGCTGCTTTACCTGTATGCCATTCTATTTGGCCTTGGCTCCGGGATTATTTTGCCTACCGTTGCCGCCAGTGCCGCCGATATGTTCCAGGGTAAGCGAGCGGGGACTGTCATCGGGTCGGTTTGGGCGGCTTTTGCAGTTGGCGGTACCATTGGCCCCTGGCTGGGCGGCTTTATCTTTGAGGTTAGCGGCAGCTACGTGCCGGCCTGGATAGTGGCGGCGGCCATGTTCGTGGTAGCCTGCGGTGCGTTGTGGGTGGCCGCGCCGCGGCGGAGGGTGATGGGGAA
Source organism: Chloroflexota bacterium (assembly GCA_030690025.1). Taxonomy (GTDB): domain Bacteria; phylum Chloroflexota; class Dehalococcoidia; order Dehalococcoidales; family JAUYDJ01; genus JAUYDJ01. The sequence continues at coordinate 4,124 of JAUYDJ010000186.1, forward strand.
GGCGGCGGTGGTGACGAGGAAGTAGGTTGGCCTCGAGCAGTCCTTCCAAAGAAGGCGAACCTACAACCTGGAGGTTAACAGCCCTCTGGCTACACTAAGTTAGCTTAGCAGAATCAATACCGGGATGCTGATGTCCGACTACGGCGTAAAGGGTGGATGCCATCCTTTCGGTCCCCAGAGGCCATTCGACGCATTTAAGCCAAGGGCCTCCTTTAGGGCGATATCGGCTTCGTTTGATTCAATAGCCGATTCCGACCATAATTCCGATAGTCTTTTGAGGAAAGCATTGTGGTCAGTCTGCAATATCTGTTCATACCTTGGTAAGTAGGTATCGCGTGTTTTGAGGACCCGCTCGTATAATGAATGAATAACGCCGTCATTGAGAGTCACGACCTGGTGTTCGACCAACTTCAATGTGTCATAGAGAGTGGAGCGTCGCTCATCAATTGTCGTGATGTAGAATAGAACCTCTGCCAGTCTGTCTAGTCTTTTTACCGCATCCTCCAGCCGGGTGATAATTTGCTTTACGTCGGCCATTGTAGCTCCTTTCTCCATGACGAATTGCTATACAGTAGCTTGGTGTGGCTTTCAGTTTAGCGGAACAGTTGTGTGATGTCAATAAGCATGGGCACGGCATAAGCATGGGCACGGGCAAGAACCGCATTTATGCTGTTATTGAAACGTCTAGGGCCGAAATACTGTTTAATAGTTAAGCGAATCTTACAAGCATGTCACCGACTTTGCCACTGGTAAAGCTAACAAAAGTGGGAGGTACGAGGAGGTCCCCAGAGTGTCTAATACTCGGAATATGCCTAATTTGCCGGTTTACCTGGATTGGCGGATTCAGTTTGTACTCAACGACCAAGAGAAGCGTTCAGAGGAAGTTCTCTATTGATAAATCTGGCTCCCCGACTAGGATTCGAACCTAGAACCTAGCGGTTAACAGCCGCCCGCTCTACCATTGAGCTATCGGGGAACGCTTTGGCTGCCGAGCCAGGATTCGAACCTGGGCTGAGGGATTCAAAGTCCCCTGTGCTACCACTACACAACTCGGCACTGTACCTTATTATATTAGCAGAACTTTGTCTTAATGCCGAAGGTCGGGCTCGAACCGACACGAGGGTTGCCCCTCAACAGTTTTTGAGACTGCCGCGTCTGCCTGTTCCGCCACTTCGGCCCGTCTTTCAATTGCCGCCGGGGCGTCCCTGTTCACAACCCCTCTGGTATTTTATGCCAAAACGGGCTATCGACGCAAGGGCAGCGCCTGTTTGCCAATTGCGGGTGTCAAATCTGCCTTGCTAGACAGGCAAAAACCCGTGTGCTATTATGGTCGAAATCAATCCAGACTCAGGAAGCAGTTGCAGTAAACAGTTTTCAAGGCCTGGAAATAGCCTCGACCAAAGCACACTGATAATTCTTATAATAACAGGAGACAGAGAGATGGACAAAAAGAAATACACCGATGAACAGGTAGGCGCTATGACCCCGGTGGAGTTTCGCAACATCGTCAGGAAAGGGGAATGGCGGGCACCGTCGGAGAGGGCATGTGTCGGCTACTGGAAGGCAAACCTGGTCGTCTTGCCTAAAGACTGGGCTTTTGATTTTATGCTGTATGCCCAGCGTAACCCGCGGCCGTGCTGGATAGGTGCCGCCACCGACCCCGGCGACCCTCACCCCAGGCAGGTGGCTAAGGACGCTGACCTGCGCACCGACTTGCCCCGCTACCGGGTCTTTAAGGATGGCGAGGTGATTGATGAGCCCACCGACATTATGAAATACTGGCGGGATGACCTGGTTGCCTTTCTCATCGGCCCGCTGCCCAACACTCTCTGGCTTTACCGCAGCGCCAATGTGCGCTACATCATGATTGGGGCTTACACCTCCACACTACCATGTGTTCCCGCCGCCCGGCTGCACGGCAATATGAGCATTACCTGTGTCATATTCAAAACTACCCAGGATGCGGTGAGGTCAATCCAGATTGCGTCCCGGTACCCGGACGGGCACGGCACCCCGGTCTATTCTGGCATGGAAAACCTGGCCGGCATTGGCATCAAAGACCTTTATAACCCTGATGTTATCCGGCTGGCTGACGTGGACAACATTCAGCACCCGGAGATGGTCGGCCACGGCTATGATTTGAAGCCGGGCGAGGTAGCCCTCTGGTTTGCCAACGGGGTTACGCCCCAGCTGGCTGCCCTGGAATCAAAGGTGCCCTTCATGATAACTCATAAGGCAGGGCACTTCTTTGTTAGCGACAAGCGCTGCGAGGAATGGGCGATTCTATAGAGAACTGGCAAAGATTTGACGGTCTAACCCGTTTGGTTATATCTGATGCGGAATGTCATTGCGCGTCTTTTCAGAAAGATGTAACAATCTCAGGTGGGCGTGGTAGAGATTGCTTCGCTGCGCTCGCAATGACAAAGGGCATGCCTTTCACAACCGCTTTATGAAGAGCACCTGGTCGTCGCCGGGAGCGTAGAAATCGGCAATCTGGCAGATTTTTTCCCAGCCCCGGGCAAAGTAGAAGTGCCGGGTCTTCTCATACTGGGGAGTGCCAGAAGTTTCAATGACAGCCAGGCGTCCATGTCTCGTCCGGATTTGCTCTTCGGCGGCGGACAGCAGGGCATTGCCGATGCCTCGGCCTTTGAGCTCGGGGTCGACGGCCATCCAGTATATATCCCAGGTCGTCTCGGTGAGGGGTGTCGGACCGTAGCAGACATACCCGGCCACGGCGGCGGAGTCAACCTCGGCCACGAGTACATAATAGCCGGAGTCGGTTGGAGAATTGAGGTAGCTGTCCAGCAGCTCTTCGGCGATGACCACCTCGCTTGGCTTGAATTCGGGAGTGGCTTTAAGGATGCGCATTACCGCTGGTTTATCACGGCGGAGCATCGGCCGGATTTCCATGTTATCTTCTCTCAAGGGCCAGCTGCACAATTCTGGCGATGAACTGGTTATAGCTATAGCCAGATGACTCAGCCTGGCGCGCCGCACCCATGCCCGGGGATATGTCCGGGTTCGGGTTTACCTCGAGGACTTTTATCTGGCTCGCCCCGTCCGTGCGCATATCCACGCGGGCGTATCCCCGGCAGCCCAGTAACTTGAAAGTGGCGAGGGCGATGCGGGCAATGCACTCCCGCTCGGCATCACTGATGCTGGCCGGGCAGATTGCCTGGGTGCGCTCGAAATACAGGCTGTCCGGCTCCCACTTGGCGGCAAAGGTCAGCACCCTGGGCATATCGGGCGGTAGCGAGTAGACTATCTCCGAAATGCACAACATCACTGGTTCCCGGTTGCCCATGACCGTGGTATTGAACTCGCGCCCATCGATGAACTCTTCCACCAGCGCTTGGCCACCAAAAAGCTGGCTTATCTTCTTCAGCTGCTTTTCCAGGGGGGCAAAATCATATACCACGCTCTCCTCGGAGAGACCGTGGCTGGCGTGTTCCCCCTCGGGTTTGACGATGCAGGGGTAGCTCAGGTGAAACGTGCCCAGGGTCGCGGGACTGAGCAGCTGGTATTTCGGCGTGGCAATGCCGGAGATTTCCAGAAGCGACTTGGTCCTGGCCTTGTCCTGGGCGAGGGCAATGGTGGCCGGGGGGCAGCCGGTGCACGGTAAGCCCAGCCCGAAGAGCATTTCCGCCATTATGGCTTCGGTTTTCGGCTCACCGTCAAAGCCTTCGAAAAGGTTGAAAATCACATCGGCTTCGAGGCGCTTAAGCTGTTCCCTAACCTGCTCCAGTGGTGGGACTAAGGGAATGCGGGCGACCGAGTAGCCGAGCTCCTCCAGGGCGTGATAGGCAGCCTCGACTTCATCAAGGACGCCGAGTATAGCCTTCTCTTCGTGCATAGCGCCGTAGCGAGCAGGAATCGGTTCGTTATAGACGATGGCTACTCTGGTTGGCACGTTGATACCTCGCTAAAGCCGCATCCAGTATAGTTGATATCAGGGCCTCGTATGTCCAGCCCATTTTGCGGGCCATGATGACCAGGTCACTGCTCTTGGGGTTCAGTCCGGCGAGCGGGTTTATCTCCAGGAAGTAAGGCGTGCCATCGGCACCCAGCCGGAAGTCCACCCGGGCAAAGTCCCGGCACCCCAGCACTTCGAATGCCTTGAAGCTGGAATCGGAAATCTTATCGAGGATTCTGGCGTCAAGCCGGGCTGGACACTCATATTCTACCAGATTTTCCCAGTCCCGTTTGACCTCCAGGGAGTAGGCAAAATAGGGCATCTTTTGTTTAGGTAAGATGCGCATTATGCCCAGGACCTGGGGGGGATTACCCACCAGCCCCACGGTGACTTCGTCACCGGCGATGAATTCCTCTGCCATTACCGGCTGCCGGTAGTGCTCGAGCAGTCTGGCGGCTACCTCGGCAGCTTGTGCCGGGGTTTCCACCCTGGAACCGAGCCGGACGCCCATGCTCGACCCTTCGTGAATGGGCTTGATAAAAGCGGGGAGCGGCAGGGCATCAGGTTTAAGGGCTTTTAGCTGCTTAATATCGGTGATTACCTGCTCTTTGGGTGTGGCAACGCCAGCCAGGGCCACCAGCTTCTTGGTCAGGGGTTTATCCAGGCAGATGGCGAGGCACTGGGGGTCGGCGCCGGAGTAGGGTATATTGAGCATCTCCAGCACCGAGGGCACCTGGGCCTCGCGGCTGCGGTAGGTGCCCCGCCCCTCAGCGATATTGAACACAAAGTCAACACTCTCGTGAAGAATATTGACCAGGAATTCTCTGCCTCCGCCCAGCCTGACCACGGAATGCCCCTGGGCTTCAATAGCCGCCGTCAGACCAGCCACCGTTTCCGGGGAATCGTACTCCTCAAAAGCATCCTCCGGGACGCTCTGCCCCGGAGCTATCTTCTCTTTAAGATCGTACGACAGCCCTATTTTCATCGTCTTCCGTCTGGGGCTGGCGTTCTGCTTTTACGTCGGCGACCAGAGACTCAATTTCCACCACATCGTGGCAGCTACCATTTGAGCCTGGCTCCTTCGGGTTCCGGTAGTAGAAGAAGCGGCCCTGGTAGTTCCTCAGTATGAGCCCCTTTTCGGTCTGCGAGAGCACGTAGTTCGGCTGCAGGGGCACCTTGCCGCCACCGCCGGGCAGGTCGATGACATAAGCCGGTATGGCCAGGCCCGAGGTATGCCCGCGCATCCCCTCGATAATATGTAAGCCGGTCTCCACTGGCGTGTGGAAATGTTCGGTACCCCGCACCTCGTCACACTGGAAGAGGTAGTACGGGCGCACCTTGATTTTAAGCAGCCCCTGGCACAGCTTCAGCTGCGTTTCTACCGTGTCATTTACGCCGCGCAGCAGCACGGATTGGTTATTCACCGGTACCCCGGCGCGCAGCAGCCGGTCCACGGCCCGGGCTGAATCCGCGGTTATCTCGTTCGGGTGGTTAAAGTGGGTATTCAGCCATATTGGCCCGTACTTCGACAGCATGTCGCACAGCTCATCGTCGATACGCTGCGGCAGCACCACCGGGAACCGGGTACCAATACGGATAATCTCCACATGCTCAATTCGGCGCAGCGCCGAAAGGACAGCTTCCAGCCGGCGCGTGGATAGGGTCAACGGGTCGCCCCCGGAGATAATGACGTCACGGACATTCTTATTGCGGCGGATATAGTTAAGCATCTGCTTAATATCAGCCTGGCCGCGCACCCAGCCGCCGTTATGCCATTCCCGCTTACGCGTGCAATGGCGGCAGAGCACCGGACAGATGTCAGTCAATACCATCAGTACCCGGTCCGGGTAACGTTGTACCAGTCCGGGAACAACCGAGTCCCGCTTTTCTTCCAGCGGGTCTTCTACACCGGAGCCAGCACAGGTTATTTCCTGAAAAGAAGGCACCGCCTCTTTTCTAATGGGGTCATCCGGGTCATCCGGGTTAATGAGGGACAGATAGTAGGGGGTAATGGAAAGGGGATATCTACTCGTTACCAGATTAAGCCAGGCTTGCTCTTTAGATGATAGAGTGATGAATTGACTTAGTTTGTCAACTGTGGTGATTCTGTTTCGGAAATGCCACTGCCAGTCGTTCCAACTCTCCGGTGGGATGTCGCCAAAAAACCGGGCCTTTGCATTTCCTATGTTACTGTGGTTTTCGTTTCCCGCCTTTCTAGCGGGGCTGGTACTCGGCGGTTCGTCTTCTACCTCACTGAACGGGCGTTTACTGGGAGGCTCGTCCTCTACACGACCTTTGATGGTTGTTGCTAGTGTCACTGATTTTCCTCCTTTGGATTAATGATTACTCTATTAGTATCTTATCTAAAATTCTATCCTTTCTCAATGTCGATGTCAAGAGATTTTGGTCAATTTTGGCTAAATTTCTGTGCGAGGCTGTCTAACCGAAAGTCCCCACCTAATCCCCACCAAATTACTACCTAAAATCACTTTCCAGCTACCCAG
>JAUYDJ010000011.1 GCA_030690025.1 Chloroflexota bacterium
AGCTCTTAAGGGAGTGGTACATGTTGCTACCATCAATGAATATCATTACTCTATCTGTCTTATCCAATTTCTCACCTCCTCTCCTGAATAGTTTCATGTTTACCGCACTCATTATATCGGTTCTGGGGTAGAATTGCGAGAAGTATTTCTATTTCTGAGCAACCTATCCCCTGCCCCTTCCCTTGTTAGGGAAGGGGAGAAAAGAAAGAGAGGGGCTAAAGCCCCTCTCTTGAGACTTACCTGTAAATGACCCCTCCGTTAGTAGCAGTAGTATTGGACATATTCATCACCAACCTCTTTTGCTGCCTTAATATCACTCTGGATGGCTTTCACCATATCCTGGTTTAACCCCAATTCTTCTGCTCGCTTCAGAGCGCGTTTCAACAATGAGATAGGCACATCAGCCAACCCGCTACCATCTTTAAGATAACTGAGGAACTGAGCTTCAGCGTCAAGAAAATCTACCAGCTTATGGTCGTGCCACAAGTTGAAAGACTCTGCATTGGTCTTTACTTTGACCACCCTGTGTGCTCCTATTCCCATCTTGTTCTCCTCATATGGACTATTTGTCAACACCTATTTGTGGGGCCTGACTTTAGGGTAATCCTATCTGTTTTCGTAATTTTACATCTTTGACCTGAAGCGAATACAAGTCATCGATTTGTTTCAGGTTAATGACTTTCAGAACATTCTTAATTTCGTGGAAAGTGCCCGCAAGCAGTTCCTCAATCTTGTCGCGATGTCTATCTTCTGTCACTATGTAAATCTGACTATTCCAGAGGTCATAAGCATGTTTTAGTTTTGCCAGAGCATGATAAAGGTCACCGCCTATCTGTATTTCGAAGGCATAGGTAGGTACGCTCTTTTCTACCCTGCGCCAGACTACATCCAGTCTGTCTGAGTTTATCTCATATTCTTTATCGGTCATATAGTGATGTATTTTCCCAATTTCAAAGACCATATCCTTTATTTTGTCATGTGATAGTTCCGGTTCTACAAGGCCAAGTTCTTGAGACTGCTTAGTTATTTTTCTTTCGGCCTCATGTTCAAACTTCAGGCCCCACCGCTGTATTACGCTTTGCGCAAGCTCGTCAATGATGTTTTGGTCATCGAGGAGATTCATTCCCGAATAGAAACCTATTGGTAGGCTAATTTTTATCCTCTTTGTATTCCATTCCGTCTCTGGCAAAACGTATTCCGATTGAAATTCAAACCGGAAAGGATAAATTACTTCCTTTCTTGAAATCTCATCTGGCCAGAGAGGTTGATTCTGCTTAAATTTGGCCTGCACTTTCCCAAGTCCTATTACGCCTTTTACCGGGTTGTTCGCGTAGAAAAAGAGCCAATCCTCCTGACTCAGATACTTCCATTTGCCTTCGAATTTCGGTATGAGCCCCCATATTCCATCTTTCAGAGCAATATTCCAGTGTTCAGGCTTGCCGCACAAAATCCAGAATTTCTCTCGCACTGATTGCTCCTTTCAGAACTGACGAGTCTGTTCTCTCTAGCACTTCGTATACCCGCAGCCCGGGCAGATAAAGCAGCCTTCCTGGTAGACCAGCAGGCCGCCGCAGTCGGGGCACTGGCCGGCCAGGTTCTTGGCCAGGCCGTAGTCCTGAAACTGGGGTTTATCATCACCGGTGATGTGTTTCTCCAGCACCCCGGCAATGGCATCGGCGCAGGAGAGCACCGCCTTGCCATCCTCCCAGGCCAGTGAGGGGCAGCGGATGCCGCGCAGCTGTTTGACCACGGAGCCCAGGTAAATCCCTGCTCTCAAGGCTAAAGAGATAAGGCGGCAGGTGGCCTCAAGTTGGGCGGAGGCGCAGCCACCGGACTTGCCCAGGTGCGAGAAAACCTCGCAAATCCCGGCTTCATCGGAGTTGACGGTGACATAAATATTGCCGCAGCCCGTGTTCACCTTTTCCGTCACGCCGGTGGTCACCTTGGCCCGCTTCCTGGGGGTACGCGCCACACCACCTTCAACCTTTTCGGCCTTTTCCTTCTTGCCGGTGGTCAATACCTGCCCTTCACGGCTGCCGTCGCGGTAAATGGTGATGCCTTTCAGCCCCATTTCGTAAGCCATCGTATACACTTTGGTGATATCTTCCCGGGTGGCCTCGCGGGGGAAGTTGACCGTCTTGGAGACGGCATTGTTGGTAGATTTCTGGAAAGCGGCCTGCATCTTAACGTGCCATTCCGGGCTTATCTCGTGGGCGGTAATGAATAGCCGCTTGATTCTGTCCGGCACGCCCTCGACCTCATGGAGCTTTGTCCCCGAGGCCAGTTTTTGCATCAGTTCTTCCGAGTAAAAGCCGCCGCTCCGGGCGACTTTATCGAAATAGGGGTTTACTTCCGTCATATGCGCGCCGTCCAGGATATTCCGGGTATAGCTCAGGGCGAAGAGCGGCTCGATGCCGCTGGAGCACCCGGCGATAATGCTCAGCGTACCGGTAGGCGCGATAGTAGTCCGGGTAGCGTTCCTGACTCTAATACCATCAGGGCGGTCATAAACGCTTCCTTCAAAGGCGGGAAATACGCCTCGTTCTTGCGCGAGTTCCTTCGAGGCCTCAGTGGCTTCGTGATGTATGTGGTACATTATATCGTCAGCCACTTTCAATGCCTCTTCCGAGTTGTAGGGGATGCCGAGCTGGATGAGCATATCGGCAAAACCCATGACGCCCAACCCAATCTTCCTAGACATCTTGGTCTTTTTTTCTATTTCAGGGAGAGGGAACTTGTTAACATCAATAACATCGTCCAGGAACCTCACCGCCGTCCTGACCGCCCGCGCCAGCTTGGCATCATCAATCCCAATCTCGCCATTGCTGCGCAGCATCAGCATTCGGCTCAGGTTGAGCGAACCCAGGTTGCACGACTCGTAAGGGAGCAGGGGCTGCTCACCGCAGGGATTGGTGCTCTCAATGTGTCCCAGATTGGGGGTAGGGTTATCATTATCTATTCGGTCGATGAAGACCACACCGGGGTCGCCGGTGCGCCACGCCGAGTCCACTATCTTATCGAATACTTCCCTGGCATTGAGCCTGCGGGCCACTTCCTCGTTATGGGGATTTATCAGGTCGTACTCGGCGCCGGCCTTGACGGCCTCCATGAAGGCAGCGGTCACCGCCACCGAGAGATTAAAGTTGGTAAAGGCATTGGGGTCTTCCTTAGCAACGATGAATTTCATAATATCGGGGTGGTCGACGCTGAGGATAGCCATATTTGCGCCGCGGCGCATACCGCCCTGCTTGATGACATCGGTAGCCGTATCGAAGGCGCGCATGAAGGAGACCGGACCGCTGGCCACGCCGCCGGTGGAACCGACCCGGTCCTTTTCCGGGCGCAGGCGAGAGAAGGAAAAACCCGTGCCGCCGCCGCTCTTGTGGATGAGGGCGGTATTCTTGACTGCCTCAAAGATGGACTCCATCGAGTCCTCAACCGGCAGGACAAAGCAGGCCGAAAGCTGCCCCAGCTCCCGTCCGGCATTCATCAAAGTAGGCGAATTGGGCAGGAACTCCAGGCTGGTCATCAGCTGGTAGAATTGCTCCTCGATTGCCCTGACATCCGCCTTGGGGTTATAGATAAGCTCCGCCGCGGCAATGGTCCGGGCGACCCGCCGGAACAGTTCCTCGGGTGTTTCAATAACCTTACCCTGCTTGTCTTTCTTAAGGTATCTCTTGCGCAGGACATGCAGGGCGTTTTCACTAAGACCGATGCCGGAGGCTGGCTGCTGGACTGCCGGTTCGACTGAGGTGACTGTTTCCATTTCCGGTTTGACCTCCTCTATTTTCAGTTCTGGTTCTTCTTTTAGCTCTGGTCCTGGCTCTCTGGCGGCCAGGATTTCCCGCACCATGGCATGGATGCGGGACTCGCTGGGCAGGTTTTTTGGGCGGCTGTTTTTGGGCACCAGGTGTTCCATGCCCGGCAGCGGCTGGGCCTGTTCCAGGCGCTCTATAACCTGGTTGGTCAAAGCCTCCAGGCGTTCGCGGTCGGACATGCCCATCGAGGCGGCCGCGGCGAAAATAGCCCGCGCAATCCGGGTACGGTTCACCTTGTTTTCCGGGTTAACCTGGTTCATCGCCGTCTCCGACCTCTGGCCACTTCCGCCGGTTCATCCGGCAGCAGGGGCAGCTGCTGGGTGGGCTCCTTCGGCTCTTCGTCTTCATCGGTGATAAGGCTGTCAATGGCCTTTTTCAGCGCGGTAATATCGGTGAAATCCCGGTAGACGCTGGCAAAGCGGATGTAGGCAATGTAGTCGAGCTTCTTCAGTCGCTCCATAACCATATCACCGATGGTGGCGCTGGGTATTTCCGCCTTGCCCAGGTGATAAAGCCCCGCCTCGATATCGTCCACCAGCTTATCCACGGCGCCCATGGGCAAGGGCCGTTTTTCGCAAGCCTTGCGCACGCCGCTCAGCAGCTTCTCCCGGCTGAGCTCCTCCCGCCGCTTGTCTTTCTTGATGACGAAGAGACTGGCCGGCTGCAAACGCTCGTAAGTGGTGAAGCGCGCCTTACAGCTCAAACACTGCCGCCGACGGCGCACGCCATCATTTACGTCACGGGAGTCAATCACCCTGGAGTCGTGGTAGTCGCAGTAGGGACAGTTCATCGTCCACCCCACATCATGTAGTAGAACAGAACTAAATTACCACAACGTATAGTGTTTGTCAATAGGTTATTGCCTATTTTTTTCCAGGAATAGTACCTTTGTTTTGTTATTTGGGATTTTGAAAGAAGAGGGCTTAGCCCCTCTCAACCACACTCCCTATCTTAATCATAAGGGTCAGACCTGACGTATTGCGTCAAATTAAACTGTTACCGAAGCCCTCCTTATTGCCTCATAATTCCGGTTACCGAACGCCTACACTTTCATCCTCG
>JAUYDJ010000076.1 GCA_030690025.1 Chloroflexota bacterium
CCGGCATCTATCTGGAGCACGACTACAGTCGGTCCGCCCTGGCCCAGCTCAGGACGAGGGTACAGGCTTTCCTTGAGATAATCGGTTAAAAAGGGGGATGCGCTGATTTGAAAATCAGAGACTCTCTTTACTTTGCCGGACTCGACCTCGGTTCCACCATGACCAAGGTGGTTATCATCGACGAGGCGGCCAGAATGGTAGCCCGCGTGGAAAGCCACACCGGCGCCGAGCACCGCCGCCTGGCCAACAAGGTCATGGAAGAGGCGCTGGCGCAGGCTAATATGCCCTTCGCGGAAATCTCTTATGTTATTGCCACCGGCTATGGCCGCATCAACGTGCCCTTCGCCGACCGCCAGATTACCGAGCTGACCTGCCACGCCCGGGGCATTGCCAGCTTCTTCCCTAACGTCCGCACTGCCCTCGATATTGGCGGACAGGACGCCAAGGGGCTCAAGATTAAGGACGGCAAGCTGGTCGACTTCGTCATGAACGACCGCTGCGCGGCGGGGACAGGGCGTTTCCTGGAGGTCATCGCCAAAGCACTCGGGCTTAAGCTTGAGGAGCTGGGTGATATCTCCCTGAAATCCACCAGCAAGGTCAGCATCAGCAACACCTGCACCGTCTTCGCCCGGCAGGAGGTCATCGCCCGCCTCGCCGAGGGCATCCCGGTGGAAGACATCGTCGCCGGCCTGCATGACGCCATCGCCAGCCGCGCCGTCAGGATGCTGCGCGTGCTCAAGATAGAACCTGATATCGTCTTTACCGGCGGCGTGGCTAAGAACGCCGGCGTGGTCAAAGCGGTCAAGGAGAACCTGGGACATGATATTTTTGTCCCCGACGACCCGCTCATCAGCGGGGCGCTGGGCGCTGCCCTGCTGGGCAAAGAGCTGACGCTGGAAGCTCTTAAGAAAGGACAGGCCCTGCCCACGAAAGAGCGCCGCCTGACCGAGGCTACCTTCTTCAAATAGAGAATAATATGACTTACTTCATGGGCATTGACATCGGGTCGGGGACGAGCAAGGGGGTTATCACCCGGGACGGCAAGCTCCTGGCCTACTACCTGCTGCCTTCCGGGATGGACTACCGGGCCGTGTCTCAGAAGCTAAGAGACGAGCTGCTGGCCAGGGCAGGTATATCTCTGAAAGACATAGCCCGCGCCGTGGCTACCGGCCAAGGCTCGGGCATGGTGCCCTTCGCCGATGAGCAGGTCACCGACCTCCGCTGCTGCGCGCGCGGTATCAACACCATCTTCCCCACCGCGCGGACAATCATCGGCGTGGAGGGACAGTCCAGCCAGGTAATCCGCATCAGTGAGATGGGACAGGTCATTAACTTCGTGGTCAGCGAGAAGTGTGCCGCCGGCAGCGGCCGCTTACTGGAGGTCATTGCCAACGTCCTCCAGATAGACCTCAAGGACATCGGCCCGCTTTCCCTCAAATCAAAAAACCCGGTGGCTTTTACCACCGGTTGTGCCGTGTTCGGTGAATCGGAAGCCGTCTCGCGGGTCGCCGAGGGCGCCGCCAAAGAGGATATCCTGGCCGGCATTCATGAAGCGCTGGCCAACAAGCTCTCAGCCATGGTCGACCGTGTGGGACTGGAGAAAGACTGCGCCATGAGCGGCGGCGGCGCGCTCAATATCGGGCTTATTGCCAGAATCGAAGCCAAGCTCGGCATCAAGCTGCTGGTGCCTCCCCAACCCCAGATTGTCACCGCCCTGGGCGCCGCCATTATGGCCCGGGAGGGTGCGGGTGCGTAACCCGGCCGTCCGCCGGGCGCTGCAGGACATCTACCGCCAGCTTATGGCCCACTACGGGCCGCAGCGCTGGTGGCCCGCCGAAGCGCCCTTCGAGGTGATGGTAGGCGCTATCCTGACGCAGTCGGCGGCCTGGACCAACGTGGAGAAGGCCATCGACAACCTTAAAAAAGCGGGCGCGCTATCACCCAAAGCGCTACGTGAGCTCAGCACTGAGGATGTTGCCGGCCTTATCCGGCCCTCCGGCTACTACAACGCCAAGGCAGTGAAGCTCAAGGCATTCGTGCAGTGGTTTGGCGAAAACTATGGCGACGACCTCGACCGGATGGCCGCACAGAATGTCGACAGCCTCCGCAAGCAACTCCTGGAGGTCCACGGCATCGGCCCGGAGACCGCCGACTCTATAATACTGTATGCCACCAATCAGCCGGTCTTCGTCATTGACGCCTATACCCGCCGCATTATCAGTCGCATCGGTCTCGCCCCGGATAAAGACACCTACGATGCCTACCAGAGGCTCTTCATGGACAACCTGCCCGCCGATACCGGGTTATTCAACGAATACCACGCCCTGCTCGTCCGGCTGGGCAAGGACGTCTGCCGCAAGCGCCCACTTTGCGCGCAGTGCGTCCTCAACCGCCGGTGCGGCCACCACCACGAATTGCCACCGGAAATTGACAGCCAGAGTGCCCAATACGGTATACTAACTGAGGACAAAATGATTCAGGAGAAGTTGCATGAGTGAGAAGACCACCAAGGAGATACTGAAGGCAAAGGCCGTCCCCGGCGAGCGCATTCCGCTCTACAATCCGCAGGCCCTGAAAAGCATTGAGAAAGAGTTCGCGCGGTGGCAGAACACGGTCGTCCGCGAGCAGGACCGCAAGAACTGGGCGGTTACGCCCCGCACCATACTGGGGTCGGACATCCCGCGGGAGCTGCTCTACACGCCGCTCAGCAACCGCGATTTCGACTACATGAGCGACCTGGGGTTTTCCGGCGAGGAGCCCTTTACCCGGGGCGTCCACTCCAATATGTACCGGGGGCGGGTATTCACCATGCGCCAGCTTTCCGGCGCCGGCTCTCCCGAATACATCAACCGCCGCATCAAGATGCTCCTCGAACACGGCGCTACCGGCGCTAACCTGGCCCTCGACCTGGCTACCGTCCAGATGTTCGATTCCGACGAGCCGGAATCTAAGGGCCAGGTGGGTACCGTGGGCGTGCCGGTCGACTGCGTGGAGGACATGGAGGTCATTTTCCGGGACGTCCCCATCGACAAGATCAGCGTATCCATCGTGACCCACTACCCGAGGAATACCGCCATACTCTTCCCCATGTACCTGGTCATGGCGGAAAAGAGAGGCATCCCCTGGGACCAGCTGCCCGGCAGCTCGCAGAACGACTTCATCATGGAGAACCTGGTGCGCAGCGCCCTGGAGTATATCCCGCCCAAAGATGATTTCCGGGTGCAGTGCGATAACATCGAGTTCCTGCGCAAGAAAGTGCCGCAGTGGAACTACGTTACCCTTAACGGCTACAACCTGCGCGAGTGGGGCAGCTCGGGCGTCACCGAGATGGCCGTGGCCGTGGCTAACGGCATTGAAATCCTGAAGGACATGCTGCGGCGGGGCATGGATATTGACGTTGCCGCCGAAAGACTGGCCTTCTTCTGGTCGCCGGCCAACGATTTCTTTGAGGAAATCGCCCGGCTGCGCGCGGTGCGGCGGCTGTGGTACCGGGTCATGAAATACCGCTTTGAGGCCAAGAAACCCCGCTCGATGTGGATGAGGTGCCACACCCAGACCTCGGGTGTCTCCCTCACCCGGGAAGAACCGATGAACAACGTCATACGGGCCGCCTACCACGCCCTGGCGGCCGTCCTGGGCGGCGCGCAGTCGCTGCATGTCGACTCCTATGACGAAGCCTACTCGGTACCGTCCGAGGAGGCCTCTATACTGTCGCTGCGCACCCAGCAGATTATCGAAGCCGAGACACAGGTCACCCAGGTCGTCGACCCGCTGGGCGGCTCATTCTATGTCGAAGCACTGACCAATGATATTGAAAAAAGAATCCTCGATGAGGTGGATGAGATTGAACGGCGGGGCGGCATCATAGATGCCGTCGCCAGCGGCTGGCTGCACACCAAGATTGCCCGCTACATCGAGAAAGAGCAAAGGGCCATCGCCGACGGCGAAATCAAGGTGGTAGGTCGCAACTACTTCCGCGACCCCAACCTGAAGATGCCCGATGTCTGGGTGCATGAGTACGAGGAGGAAATCGCCCGGGAGATGCGCGATAAGCTGGCCCGCTTGAGACAGACCCGCGACAATGAGAAGGCGAGCAGCGCCCTCGAAGCCCTGAAGCAGGCGTGTAAGCGGGGCGACAATGTTATGGCGGCCTGCCTGGAGTGCGCCCGGGCCAACTGCACCGAGGGCGAGATGCGCCGGATGTTTACCGATGCCTTCGGGCTGTGGAAATCGCCTATTTATGTAAAATAGCTGAATGGAGAGGTTTGAGACTATGGCACGTCAGGACAAGATTAGAGTACTACTGGCCCAGTTTCCGCTGGAGACTCATAATAGGGGCGTCATCACGGTGGCCGGTATGCTCCGCGATGCCGGCATGGAAGTCATTTTGCTCGGCAACGCCCTGCCGCAGCACGTAGTTGAGGCTGCCATGCAGGAGGCCGTTGACGTGGTGGGGATAAGCACCTACTGCGGCGGTGAGGTGGCCCTCGGTGAGGACCTGCTGGCCGCCGCCCAGGAAAAAGGCATCAAAGACCGGACGGTATTTCTGCTCGGCGGGATATTCCCGCCCAAGAACGGCCCTAAACTGGAAAAAATGGGCTTCAGCGCCACCTTCCCGCCCTCGGCCACCCGCGACGAAATAGTCGACGCCATAAAGAAGGCGGTGGCTTATAAGAAGTGCGGCTAGGCAGGCGGCGGGTAGAGCCGGCACATCGCCTCGCCTTCCACCACCGTTTCACCTTTCTGGTTGAAGCAGGCATTCTTCAGGGTGACAATACCCTTGTCCGGGCGCGTTTCCGTTACCTCGGCTACGGCGGTGATGGTGTCGCCGATTCTTACCGGTTTCAGGAACTTCAGAGTTTGAGATAGAAAAATGACCAGTCCGGGCAGCTTGGCCATCGCCGCCGAGAGCAGTGCCTGCGACAGCGCGCCGTGCGCAATCCGCCCGCCGAAGAAGGTCTTTTTAGCGTATTCCTCGTTCACGTGCACCGGGTTGAAATCACCCGAGACGCCAGCAAAAAGCACAATATCGGCCTCGGTGATTGTTTTGCTGTGGGTGGTCTTGTAGCCCACGCTTACCCCCAGCTTCTCCAGAATGGATGCTTCTTTATCTGCCATGAGCTAACCTCCTGACTCTTTACTATACTCCACACGACCTTACTATGGGAAGAGGGAGTCCTGTTTGTATTTAATTCCGTGTCATTGCGAGGCGTCCCGATGAAATCGGGACGACGAAATCGGGACGACGAAGCAATCTCAAATATAAATCATAGGGATTGCTTCGCTTCGCTCGCAATGACAAATGGAAGATGAAGATGCTTCGCCCCGACCTGTCGGGACTCTCAATGACAGTTAATGGGAAAGAAAAAGGGGCCGAACGAAGTCGGCCCCAGTTGTTTCAGCCGGCAGCTATTCCAGCGGAATCAGTGTCAACAGCTTCCGGGCAATCTTCGGGTACTTGGCGATAAACAGCAGCTCGTCTTTAACGAGCGGTTTTTGCGCCTCTACGTTGGCGTATCTGACCAGCTCCAGAATCTCGTTGGCCTCTTCCCGGTTCTTGAACGGCACTTCCATTTTGCCCATGACATGGCTGAAGCCGGATATGCCGCTGTATTCTCCAGCGCAGATTTCCCGGCCGGTCTCCACCAGTTCCGGCTCGCCTCGGCCAAGCTCCTCGTAGTCATATAGCTCGTAGTTTTCCGGGTCCTTCAGCACGCCGTCGGCGTGAATGCCGGAGGCGTGGGCAAAGCAATTTTCGCCAACACCCGGCTGGTTGATGGGAATGGCTATCTTGAAGGCGTAGCTGGCAAAGTTGGCCAGCTTCCAGGCTTTGGACAAATCAATGTGATTGCCAAGCTGATATTTCTCCTGAAAACCCTTCGACTTCAGCAGCGCCAGGACAGTGGCTACGAGGTCGGCGTTGCCCGCCCGCTCGCCGATGCCGTTAACGGTGGTGTTGATGTAAACATCCTGCCCGCCATCGATGGCCCCCCTGGCGCCGGCAATGGAGTTGGCTACCGCCATGCCGAGGTCGCCGTGGCAGTGAATCTCAATGGCCATGCCGGTGTTCTCGGCGAGGGCCTTAGCCGTTTCATAGATGGTGAAGGGGTTATCATAGCCGAGGGTATCGCAGTAGCGGAGCCTGGCCGCGCCGTGCTCTTTGGCCGCCAGGCCGAACTTGATTAGATAATCGAGGCTGGTCCGGGAGGCGTCTTCAGCATTGACGCCGATAGTGGCCGCACTGTGGGCTTTGGCGGCTTCAACCGCCTCGACCATCTCGCCGATGACATCATCCCTGGTCTTTTTCCCCTGGAACTTACCGATAATCATCTGGTCGGAAGTCGAAATCGAGAGATTGAGGTGCTGGATGCCGGGGACCAGCTTAAAAGCGGTCTCGACATCGCTGGCGATGGCCCTCAGCCATCCCTCCAGGCGGATGGGCTTGAGCACCCCCATCTCGGCCAGCTCCAGGTTGGCCTTCAGGTAATAGGACTCATGCCGGGTGGTGGGAAAGCCGAACTCCGACTGAAAGACACCCATCTCGTTCAGGTAGAGGTTTATCATGGTCTTTTCGAGCTTGGACAGGCCGCGTTTCGCCGTCTGGACTCCATCCCGGTTGGTTACGTCAATTAAATAAATCTTAGCCATAGCTTTATCCCCGGTGAAATTCCCGTGAAGAGAGGTTACAGTTAAATAATAACATACGGCAGCGGTGCTGGCAAACTCCGGCTCTCAGAGTTCCGTTCGGTTTTATTTGCCGCCGACGAGCTAGCACAGAACCATGTCATTGCGAGAGCACGCAAGTGCCCGAAGCAATCTCCACCTTGCATCCATTGAGATTGCTTCACCAAACACAACTTTTCCATACCCAAAAATTGAGACCTTTGTTGAATTGACACTAGTACCTAATTACATAAGTCAGCGTAATGATGCCGTTGCCGGCTAGACCACTCGCTACGCTCAGGATGACAGTTGAATTTGCGTCATTCTGAGTGTAGCGAAGAATCTCGATCATTACGCGAACTTTTGCCACTAAGCACTAGCCCGATAGTCTGTAGCCATTCGGGCATGATAAAGCGGGGAACAAAGCAACCACCCAAAGCCGAAAGGGTGAGCAGCAGGAGGACGGCAAGACCACCAACCTGAGCCTCAGTACGAGCCAAGGAAGCTACCGGGACCCCCAGCCCGGTGGCTGTAGCAGCCGCTGCCAGGCTAACCGCTACCAGCCCCGCAGGCGAATAGCCCAGGCTCATCTTGAACATGAGGCTGGAAACTCCCAGCATCAGGATAAGCTGCAGCAAGTTAATGATATAATAAGGCACCAGCTTGCCGGCTAACATGGCAGGCCGGCTCATCGGGGCTACCAGCAACCTACGGAATGTACCTTCACGCTTCTCCTGCATTACTGAGCCAGCCAGCCCCCAGTTCCTGTTGGATGGTGGTAGAGAAAGCACACTCAGATGTGGATTATATACAACCTTGACATTACCATTCTGCTTGCCGCCCACGATCAAACCTTCAAACACTATGCCATTTGAAGAGATGCGGTTTTCTCTATCCCAGGAGAACACTTGCATTGGAATGTGAAAAGTAATGACTGTCTACCAGAAAAGAAAATCAAGCAAGTCCTGGAAGGCTTTTTAACTTCTCAGGGATGGAACCCTGAAATTGCCTGGGGTTCTACTCATGGAATTGACATCGAAGCAAAACGCAACACGGACCGATGGATTATCGAGGTCAAAGTTTCGGAGTTTTCAAATCCCGTGATTGTTAATTCCTTCGTTTCAGTACTCGGCGAGATTCTTCAGAGAATGAATGACCCGGGATGCAAATACAGTATTGCCTTGCCTGATGCGGAGCCGTTTCGTAGATTATGGGAGAGGTTACCAATCCTGGCTAAGAATAGAACAGAGATTACAGCATTATTCGTAAACCGTGCCGGAATTGTAACAGAGAGAGCCAAATAGTCTGTTTCAATATCTACCTCAGTGTGCATTAAAGTCGTGATTACCTCGATGAACCCGAGGCCTTCAATCAAAAACTCATGGAATGCCTAATCTGGTATAATACTGAAAAACCGCATCGGGGTATCAATAACCTTCCCCAATTGCGGTTCTACTTAGACCGCTTTCTTAACAACCCCAAAAAGTCCAATATGTTATGGACGCTTACAGCCACTGTCCACCACAGCAATAAAGATGCTAGAATTGTAATAGACTATCTATGGACACTAAAAGCCTGGAACTACTCGAATTCCCCCAGATAAGGGAAATGCTGGCCGGGTTTGCCTCATTTTCGGCCAGCCGCGAGCTCGCTCTAAACCTGCAGCCGCTTACCGACCGCGAGTCAATCGTTCGGCTATTACAGCAATCGGCGGAGGCACAACATTTGCTGGCGGTGGAACCGAACTTCTCCATCGGCGGCGTCCATGATGTCCGAGAAACGGTGAAGATGGCCGCCCGCGGCAAGGTGCTCGAACCGCTGACCCTCCTCGATGTCCAGCAGACCCTGACCGCTTTCAGGCTGCTGCGTGCCAGCCTGGACAAGCTGGGCGCGGAGCTACCGCTGCTCTGGGACATCGTCAAAAATGTTACCGAGCTTCCCCAGCTGGAGAATGACATCGCCGCCTGCCTCACGCCCAGCGGCGAGGTAATGGACAGCGCCTCAACCAAATTGGCTGGCGTCAGGCGGCAACTTAGAGACACGCACCAGCAGCTGCTCGACCGCCTGCAGACTACCATGACATCGCCCCGCGGACGCAAGATAATACAGGAACCCATCATTACCGAGCGGGAGGGCCGCTATGTCATCCCGGTTAAGCTCGAGTTCCGCCGTGAAATCAAGGGCATTGTCCATGATGTCTCCAATACCGGCCAGACCATTTTCGTGGAACCCCTGGCCACTGTGGACCTGGGGAACACGCTGCGGGAGCTGACCATCGAGGAAAAACGCGAGATAGACCGCATCCTGGGTAAGCTCAGCGCCGAGATTGGCGCCTACGAGGCGGAAATCGCGGAGAGCGTAGCCCGTTTAGCGGCGCTCGACCTGGCGCTGGCCAAAGCGCGCTACGCCCGTAAGGCTAAGGCCAGCGAGCCAGTCATCACTAATTCTACGGAAAAGGTACTGAAGCTGGCGGACGCCCGCCACCCATTGCTGGGTGAAAAAGCCATCCCCCTTTCCGTGGAGATGGGGCGGGACTATTCCATACTGGTGATTACCGGCCCTAATACCGGCGGCAAGACAGTGGCATTAAAGACCATCGGCCTGCTCAGCCTGATGGCGCAGTCGGGCCTGCCCATTCCGGCAGCGCCGGAAAGCTGTGTCCCTGTCTTCGACGGCATTTTTGCCGATATCGGCGACGAGCAGAGCATCGAGCAGAGGCTGTCCACCTTTAGCTGGCACGTAGGCAACATCGTGCGCATCATTAATCAGGCCAGCGGACACAGCCTGGTGCTGCTCGACGAACTGGGCACCAACACCGACCCGGTGGAGGGTTCGGCGCTGGCCCGCTCGATTTTACAGTACTTCCTGGAGCGGGGCGCGCTGACCGTGATTACTAGCCACTTCAGCGAGCTCAAGGCCTTCGCCCATACTACGCCAGGTCTGCAAAACGCCTCGCTTGATTTCGACCCGGTAACGCTGGCGCCCACCTACCACCTCACGGTAGGCATACCCGGCGGCAGCAACGCTCTGGCCACGGCGGCCCGTCTGGGTTTAGCCGCGGAGATTATCGCCCGCGCCCGGGAGATACTGCCCCAGGGCAGCCAGAAGCTGGAGAGCCTGCTGGCCAACCTGATGGCAGAGAAGCAGACCGTGGCAAGCCTGCGCCGCGACCTCAAACGGGAAAAAGACGAGACGCATAAGCGGAACTCGGAGCTGGAGAAAGAGCTGCAGCGGCTGAGCGATGAAGAGCGGCAGGTCATCAAGGAGACCCGCGACCGGCTCGTGCAGGAAGTCGCCGAGCTGCACCGGGAAATCCGCCAGGCTGCTGCCGAGCTGCGCAAAGAGAAGTCCCGGGAGACCGTCGATAAGGCCAAACAGGCGGTCGCCGCCATGCGTGAGCGACTGGCCGGCGAGGCCTGGCAGGCGAAGTCAGACAACAAGGCAGTCGAAGTACCCGATGATAACCGCGTCAAGGTTGGCGATACGGTGCGGGTGAAGGATGCCGACCTGCGGGCAACCGTGCTTTCAATCCTGGAGGACAGCGGGCAGGTCGAGGTGCAGGCCGGCAACGCCAGGCTCACCCTCGACCTCAGCGGCGTCGAGAAGATGGCTGCGGCTCAGGCTACTACCCCGAGCTTCACGCTGGTGAAAAAACCGGCGGCGCGCAGCGTTCCCGCCGAGCTTGACCTGCGCGGCAAGCGAGCCCATGAAGTTGAGCCGCTGCTTGATGCTTATCTGAACGATGCCTCGCTGGCTAACCTGAGCGAGGTCCGCATTATCCACGGCATGGCTACCGGCACGGTACGTGATATTGTCCGCGACCTTCTTGCCTCTCACCCCCTGGTCAAATCATCCCGCCCCGGCGAGCGCAACGAAGGTGCCAGCGGGGTAACTATCGCCAGGCTGTAGTTTGTGTCATTGCGAGTCCCGATAAAATCGGGACGTGGCAATCTCTGTCCCCATGCACCGGGATTGCTTCGTCGTCCCGATGCAATCGGGACTCCTCGCAATGACAGATGAATCACTCTCAAATCAATCGCATACCACCTGCGGTTGACAAGACATTATGTACCCCTTATACTTAGCACAAAATAGACACACCGGGAGAATGCTATGCGTAACAGGTTGCAGGACACGTTCGCCATAATTATTCTGGCCCTGGCTGGCTTTACGCTCCTTAGCCCCGCGATAAAAGACTTCGTTGCGGCTAACTCATGGATGCACTGGGTCATTCTCGCTGCAGCCTTTTTCCTGGCCGCGCTGTTTGCCGCCATGCTTTCATGGAATATCGAGATGGGCAAAGGCTTTCTGCGTATAGGCCTCATGGGCCTGGGACTGCTGGCCGCAGTCTGGCTTTTTCTCAGGGAATTCCTGGTACTCATCGCGCAACACGACTGGCTCTGGGCTTTTGTGGGCTCTTTTGCAACAATTGCCATCTACTACTTCGTGAAGGCGGTCAGGAATACCCGGCAGGCACAGCTCTACTCCGGGACACGGGAGCGCTTCCCCGAGAAGTGAGCGACTCCAATTATCAAATTGACTCATTATGCCCTCCCCAAACTTGACGCCTTTACTCACTAAATGCTATGATATTCTTTTGGGTTCAGGAGGACGGAAATTTACGCTATTATTGAAACGGGCGGTAAGCAATACCGGGTCACCCCGGGCCAAACGGTAGACGTGGAGCGGCTGGCTGTAGCCAGCGGCAGCCCGGTGGAGCTGGACAAGGTGCTGCTTATTGCCGATGGTGATAAGTTGCAAGTGGGCACCCCCAATATTGAGGGTGCCCGGGTAGTGGCCACCGCGCAGGGCGAGGGCAAAGGCGAGAAAATCATCGTTTTCCGCTTCAAGAGCAAGGCGCACTACCGCAAAAAGACGGGACACCGCCAGACTTATACCCGGCTGCTCATCGACCGGATACTGGAGCCCGGCGCGGCCGCCGAGCCGGTCAAGAAACCCCGCCGTAAGAAAGAGGTGACGCCAAGTGGCACATAAAAAGGGAGCCGCCAGCAGCCGGCTGGGGCGGGATAGCAAGTCCAAGCGGCTGGGCGTGAAGAGGTTCGCCGGCCAGCAGGTAAACGCCGGCACCATTATCGTCCGGCAGCGGGGCACCCGCATTCATCCCGGCAATAATGTGGGCATGGGTAAGGATTTTACCATCTTCGCACTGGTTAACGGTGTGGTCAAGTTTGAACCGACCAGCAACGACCGGAAAAAGGTCAGCATTACCCCTGGAGAAACAGCGTGAAAGAGAAGATTC
>JAUYDJ010000092.1 GCA_030690025.1 Chloroflexota bacterium
CCTGCCGCGCAGCTCGCCGGGACTGCAGATGCTGCAGCGCCTCCGTGATGAGGCGCACCGCTTTGCCCTCGGCTACCACCTGAAAACCCGGCAGCGGGAAATGTTCATTTCCGCGCTGGATATACCGGGCATCGGGCCGAAACGCAAGCGCGCCCTGCTCAAGCGGTTCGGCTCCGTCCAGGGGGTCAAAGAGGCCTCCGCAGATGACATCGCCGCCGTGAAGGGGATTACGCCCAAGCTCGCCCGGAAGGTAAAGGAAAGCTTATAGATGCCAGCTAATCTGCCGCCGCAATACTACGAGGCCGAAAAAAACCTGAGGACGGCCAAGAACGCCACCGAGAAGATACTGGTGCTCGAAGAGCTGCTGGGCATCATGCCCAAGCACAAGGGCACCGACCACCTCCGCGCCGAGCTGAGGACCCGCATCGCCAAGCTGACACAGCAGGAGGACAAGAAGGCCGGCACCCACCGCGCCTCGATGGTCATCGATAAAGAGGGTGCGGCGCAGGTGGCGGTGGTCGGCCTGCCCAACGCGGGAAAGTCGCAGCTGGTAGGCGCAATCACCAACGCCTCGCCGCTCGTCGCCGACTACCCCTTCACCACCCACAGCGCCACGCCGGGCATGATGGAGTTCGAGAATATCAAGATACAGCTTATCGATACCCCGCCCCTGGTGCCCCAGGCCATCGAGTTCTGGCTAGTGCACCTGCTGCGCGCCGCCGATGCCCTGCTGGTGTTGCTCGACTTGAACGATGCGCCGCTCGACCAGATGGAGGCCGTTATGGCCCAACTGGAGAAGATGAGAATAGCCATCACCAAACCCCGGCCGGACATCGCCGAGCTGATTATCGCCCAGCCGAAGGCACTCATCGTCGGCAACAAGCTCGACCTGCCCAATGCCCGCCACAATCTCGAGTCGTTACAGGCGAAGTACGGCGACCAACTGCCGGTGGTGGGAATTTCGGCCAAAGACCGGACCGGCCTTGAGGACATGAAGCTGAAACTCTTCCAGGTGCTCGATATTATCCGCGTCTACACCAAGACCCCCGGGCAGAAGGCCGACTTCAACGACACCATCATCCTCAAGAAGGGCAGCACCCTGGAGGATGGCGCCGCCCAGGTGCATAAGGACTTTGCGGCCAGGTTGAAGTACGCCCGCATCTGGGGCTCCGGCAAACACGACGGCGTGATGGCTAAACGCGACCACGTCCTCCAGGACGGCGACGTGATTGAGCTGCATTTGTAGAGGTTCAAATCCAACGCGAGCTACCAATGAAAAACAGAGGCACAGCTAAAAGGCTGTGCTTTTTATTTTGGGTAAATTGAATCTTGCAATTCATTTCGCCTTATCCTGACTGAGACCGATAAGGGTTAACACCCAGGTAATTTATTAGTCCCCATGCTTGCTCAAGCCTACCCTAAGTCGTAACATCAAGCATACTCATAAAGACTGAATGGAAACTGAGTCGCCATTAGAGGAATCCCATAAAGGAGGGCAAAATGTCAATCGAAGTAGTGGAAAAGGTCAAGTCCCTAAAGGTGTCAGATGTAATGCACAAAGATGTGGTTACCATTGATGGTAGTGCTACCGTTAGCGAAGCGGTTGCGCTGATGCGGAAACGACGCGTTTCCAGTTTATTGGTAAACCGACGTACTCACGATGATGCTTGGGGCATGTTAGTCCGGAAAGATGTCGTCAGCAAAGTCATTGACCCAAGTAAGGACCCAGACAAAGTAAAGGTTTTCGAGATTATGACGAAACCAGTTGTCATGGTGTCCCCCAGTTTGGCCCTGAAATACTGCGCCCGGCTGATGAATCAGGCTGGCATCAGAAGAGCACCAGTCTTTGATGGCAAGAATGTAGTTGGCATCATTAGCAACTCTGACATTTTCAATGCACTGCCAGTAAAAGCCTAACATTCGGTGAAAATCACGTTTCTCGATAGAGAAGATTAACCGAACTTTCGCTGAAATTAAGGATAGCCTAACACGCGGAATAGGTTGGCCTGTCGATATTCGGCGTGGGACTCGGATTGAGGAGAACAATTAAGGAAGCCTTAGTTTCCTAGACTTATAACCCTAGGTTCAAATCCAACCCCCGCTACCAAATCTGAAGCTCAAATATCGGTCAGTTTTCAGTGAATATCCAGTTGAATTTTAATGGCTTCCTCTATCTTGTGCATATCTTTTTGAGAGAGAGTGCCGGAACAGCGAAAAAGTCGTTGCTTGCTCACAGTTGCCAGTTGGTCTGCCATAGCTTTACTTTCTTTGCCCTCAAAAACCACTACTGCTTCGCTGGGATAGAGCCGGTCCGTCTTGCTGGTGAGAGGGACAACCTGAACTCGATTAAGAAATCTGTTCGATGCATCATTACTGATGACCACGACAGGTCGCCTTTTCTGGATTTCTCCGCCGATGGAGGGGTCAAAGTTAACCCACCACACTTCACCCCGTTTCACAGGCTACGTCCTTGAAAGTAATCTCCGCCCACTCCAGGGCTTCCTTTTCCCTCATCTTGTCTCTCGCCATCTCCGCATAGGCTGATTCCATGTTGGGGTGAACAACATGAGGCCTGACTAATTCCTCAATGAACTTGCTTATTTTTCGGGGCCCTATGTTCTTCCGCAATCCCTCGTAGACCTCTTCATCAATTGTCACGGTCAGTTTCTTACGCATAATACTCTCCTTTATACGTGTATTATACGTGTATCCCTTCAATGTGTCAACCCTAGTACCTAATTACATAAGTCAGCGTAATGATGTCGTTGCCGGCTAGACCACTCGCTACGCTCAGGATGACAGTTGAATTTGCGTCATTCTGAGTGTAGCGAAGAATCTCGATCATTGCGCGAACTTTTGCCACTAAGCACTAGTTTCTCTTACCAGTAACACACCAGTTAGACCGTTGATAGTGATTTTGTTTGATCTGGGCAATCTACCCTTTGCCTTGAGGTCACGAATGATTCTCCCGATAGTGGACTCTGATACCGGTCTCACTCCCGCTTGAATACAGGCCGCACTGAGAGCCGGAGTAATAGTAGTCTTGTCCGCTCCGGGGTGAACAGAGCGGTATTCCACAATAAAGTTCTCAAAAAAAGGATGGACTATCCTCTTTCTTTTGCGTAAGGGAGTCTTATCTCCTGGGGCCAAGGCAAACAGCTCACCGCCTGCTTTCTTAAGCTTCTGTTTCCAGAGGTAAATTGTGGAACGACTCTTGCCATAAGCTCTCTTCGTAGCCTCTTCTCCATAGTCCTCAAAGAACTTGATTATCTCCACTCTCTTCTGAATGCTCTCTCGTTGGGGTGGCCGAGGATGTTGTTGATGTATTGCATGAAACGACTATAGCCGCTTCGGTAATAACTTTCCACATATATCAGCTTCATCCGGACTCCCCTTTTTCACCCCCTGGGGAGTCCAATATGTTTCTGAACTTTTGCAAGTGGCAGAAAAAGAGGGGGCTCTCAGCCCCCCTCTTTTTAGCTGATTTTGCTGTAAAAACTACTCAGAGCGCAGGGCTTCAATGGGATTGAGGCGTGAGGCCTGCCAGGCCGGGTAGAACCCGAAGAAAAGGCCGATAGCCACTGATACCGAGGCCGCCAGCAGGACAATGTCCGGTGAGACGAGCGTGGTAATCGCCCCTGAACGCGTTACCAGTGTGGCCGCGCCCCAGCCCAGACCAATGCCGATGACGCCGCCGCTAAAGGTGAGGAAGGCTGCCTCGATGAGGAACTGTCCCCAGATATCCCGCTCCCGTGCGCCCAGCGCCTTGCGGATGCCAATCTCCCGCGTCCGTTCCACAACCGAGACCAGCATGATATTCATTACCCCGATGCCGCCCACCAGCAGTGAAATGGCGGCAATTGCGCCCAGCAACAGCGTCATGCTGTTCATGGCCTCGGCAAGGGTACTGGTCAACTGGTCCTGGGAGCTTACGGTAAAGTCGTTATCAGCGCCGGCGGCGATGTTGTGGCGCTGCTGCAGCAGGCTGGTAATTTCATTGGTCACCAGGGTAGTATACTGTGCATCAGTGCTCTGGATAATAATAGAACTGACCACGTGTCCCCCGCTGGCCGTCCGCGGCTGGGCAAAAGCCTGCTGCATTGCGGTCAATGGAATCAGGATAGCGTCGTCGGTAGAGCCCATTATGGTGGCGCCTTTGCTCTGTAAAATGGCCATGACATAGAAGGTGGCATTGCCAATTCGTATGGGCTGCCCCACCGGGTCATCCTGGCCGAACAGGGTATTTTTGACATTAGGCCCGAGCACGGCTACCCTCATCGCCCGGTCATACTGGAACTGGGAGATTAAATCGCCTTCGGTGGTCTGCAGATTAAGTGCCTGCTGGTAGTCCGGGGTTATGCCGGTGACCCGGGTGCGCATGTTCTGGCTGCCGGCAACTACCTGGAGATTAGATTGGTAGTAGGGGGCTACAATACTGACACCATCAACTTGCTGGGCAATGGCGGTAGCATCCTCCATGGTTAAGGTGTTGGCTGAGCCGAAGCCCCTTACACCCCCTTGGGTGAAGAACCCCGGCTGGACAAAGATGAGGTTAGAGCCAAGGTTCTGGATTCGAGATACGATGGTGGCTTCCGTCCCTTTGCCGATGGACATCAGGGTGATTACTGCACCTACGCCGATGACCACGCCCAGGATGGTCAGGAAGCTGCGCAGCTTATGGGTAGCGACACTAACCCAGGCGGTAGCTAAAGGTTCCAACCACTTTTTCATATTGCATCCTCGTTTACAATCAGACCATCCTTAACATAGATGGTTCTCTGGCAGTATCGGGCAATTTTGGGGTCGTGGGTGACCATGAGCAGGGTAAGGCCGCGCTCCTTATGCAGGCCGCTGAGTATGCCCATTAGTTCCTCGCCGGAATGACTGTCCAGGTTACCGGTAGGCTCATCGGCCAGAATCAGGGCCGGGTCTTTCGATATTGCACGGGCAATGGCGACCCTTTGTTGCTCGCCTCCGGAGAGCTCAGAGGGGCGGTGATGAATCCGGTCAGCCAGGCCGACTTTCTCCAGGGCTTCAAAGGCCCGGTGCGAGTTACGTTTATCAGCATACCTCTGACCAAGCTCGACATTGGCCAGTGCCGACATATAAGACAGGAGATTGAAGGTCTGGAAAATGAAGCCAATCTTCTGGCCTCTAATACCGGCCAGCTCACGGTTACTGAGACGGCTGACCTCTTTGCCATCCAGGTAGTAAGTGCCGGAAGTCGGCTTGTCCAGGCAGCCGATGATATTGAGCAGGGTGGTCTTGCCCGAGCCGGAGGCGCCCATGATGGCTACCATCTCACCCTTCTCGATACTCAGGTTGATGCCGCGCAATACCTCCAACTGCCGCTTGCCCAGGAGGTAGACCTTGACAATATCCTGAAGCTGAATCAACGGCCGAACCCTCCCATTCCCGGTATTATCACCGGCGACCTGTTGGGCGATGTGGTAGTGCCGGTGGTGCTCGCCTGGATAACTACCTTCTCACCTTCGCTCAAGCCTTCGGTTACCTCGGTGTACTGGTTGTTGCTGATGCCGGTGGTTATGATACGTGACTCGATTACACTATTTTTTATAACCTGGACAGTAATTTGCTGGCCCTGGCGGATAATGGCGCGGGTGGGCACCAGGACTATATTGCTCTTCTGCACGATGGGGATATTGACCGTTACGGATAAGCCCTCCCTGAGCTGCGGCGCAGCCGTCTGGACGGATGGCAGCCGCCCCGATGCCGACGGTGACCGCTGGCCGCCGAATTGTCCTGATGTTGACGGTGTCTGACCGCTGCTGGACTGCCGGGGCGGCAGCGGGGTCGTCGACTGTAGCTCGACCTTAACCTGGTAGTTTACCACGCCTGACGCGATGGTGGCCGTTGGTGAGATACTGGTGACCTTGGCCGGCAGGATG
>JAUYDJ010000134.1 GCA_030690025.1 Chloroflexota bacterium
CCTGAGCCGCGAGACGCAGTCGGAGAGGACGCGGGCGGACATCGAGCGTTACATGATGTCCCGGCCCTGCCCGGTATGCAAAGGTAAGCGGCTTAAGCCGGAAGCCCTGGCGGTAACTATCGGCGGTAAGAATATCATGGATGTCAGCGGCCTGTCGGTCACCCAGGCGCTGGAGTGGCTGACTAATACTAACCAGAGTGTGCTCAGTGAGCGGGAGCGGACGATAGCTTACCAGATTCTCAAAGAGATTCAGACCCGCCTGGGCTTCCTCAGGGACATCGGGCTGGAGTACCTGACCATTGAGCGCACCTCCGTTACGTTGAGCGGCGGCGAGTCGCAGCGTATCCGGCTGGCTACCCAGATTGGCAGCGGGCTGATGGGCGTGCTCTATATCTGTGATGAACCAACCATCGGTCTCCACCCCGCCGATGACTTCCGTTTGATTGAGACGCTGAAAAAGCTCAGGGATTTGGGCAACACCATACTAATCGTTGAGCATGATGAGGCCATGATGCGCGCCGCCGACTATATTGTGGACATGGGGCCGGGGGCGGGCGAACACGGCGGCTACGTGGTCGCTACCGGGACTCTGGCCGACATTATGAACTCGAAAGAGTCGCTGACCGGACAATATCTGAGCGGGGCGAGGAAGATAGCGGTGCCGGAGAAGCGCCGTCCCGGTTCCGGCGAGGAGATTGTCATCAAGGGGGCGCGGCAGAATAACCTCAAGAATATCGATGTCCATATCCCGCTGGGCAAGTTTGTCTGCGTCACCGGCGTTTCCGGCAGCGGTAAGAGCACTCTGGTTGACGAGGTTTTGCACCGGAAGCTGGCGCAGATGTTTTACTCTTCCCGGGAAAGGGCGGGCGAATGTGACGCCATTCTGGGCACGGAGCATATTGATAAGGTGGTCAACATTGACCAGTCACCCATCGGGCGGACGCCGCGCAGCAACCCGGCCACCTATACCGGCACCTTCACTCCCATCCGCGAGCTTTTCGCCACGGTGCCGGAGGCGCGCATGAGGGGCTATACCCCCGGCCGTTTTTCCTTTAATGTGAAGGGCGGGCGCTGCGAGGCCTGCCGCGGCGAGGGTTTTATCCAGATTGAGATGCAGTTCCTGCCCGATGTCACCGTCCCCTGCGAGGTGTGCAAGGGCAAGCGCTACAACCGCGAGGCGCTGGAGATTAAGTTCAAGGACAAGAACATCGCCGAGGTGCTGGACATGACCGTGGAGCAGTCCCTGGCCTTTTTCGACCACTTTCCGCGCATAAAGGGCAAGCTGGAAACCCTGAACGATGTCGGGCTGGGCTACATCCGACTCGGGCAGCCGGCACCGACTCTCTCCGGCGGCGAGGCACAGCGGGTGAAGCTGTCCACGGAGCTGTCGCGGCGGTCTACCGGGCGGACATTATATATTCTGGATGAACCGACTACCGGTCTTGCCTTTGAAGATGTGGCGGCCCTGCTCCGGGTGTTGCAGCGCCTGGTGGATGCCGGCAACACGGTGGTGGTCATTGAGCACCACATGGACGTGATGAAGAACGCCGACCATATTATTGACCTCGGCCCGGGCGCCGGCGATAAGGGCGGCTTCGTGATTGCCACCGGCACTCCGGAAGAGGTGGCGCGGGTGAAGGATTCGGCCACCGGGCAGTACCTGGCCCGGGTCCTGCGCCGGGATGTCCAGTATGCCCTGACCGGTTGACCGCTATCAAAGTCAGCACCAATGGGAGTAAACATGTTATTTCAGGAGCTTACACTTGCCCGGGGATAAGAAAAATGGATTATTCTATGGTTACATTGTCGTCGGTGCTGGTTTCGTTGTAGCCCTATTGACCTGGGGTTCCTACCGGACTTACGGCCTCTTTCTACAGCCATTGACGGCAGAGTTCGGCTGGAGCCGGGCAGAAACCTCGACCGCTTATTCCTTTGCCTTTCTGCTGAGCGGTCTGCTGGCAGCTATTGCGGGCAGAATCAGTGACAAGTTCGGCCCCAGGCTCGTCCTGGTGGTCTGCGGCACGCTGATGGGGGTGGGGTATTTGCTGATGTCACAGGTCAGCTCAATCTGGCAGCTTTATCTCTTCCTCGGCGTGATAATTGGCATCGGCATGGGTGGTATGGATACCCCCATCCTGGCTACGGTGGCGCGGTGGTTTACCCGGCGCAGGGGCGTCATCACCGGAATTGTCAAAGCCGGCGCGGGTACCGGCATTTTCGCGCTGCCGCCGCTGGCGGGGTGGCTAATCTCCGCTTACGGGTGGCACACCGCTTATGTGGTCATTGGCGGCATCGTACTGGTGGGTACGGTATCCGCCGCTCTTTTCTTAAAGGGTAAACAAAGCGAGGCAGAACCGGAGCCGGCGGCCGTGGTCGGGCGGGAAGCACCAGATAGAAAAAGCCATCATTTGTCTTTGCGGGAGGCGATTGGCACCGGCCCGTTCTGGATTTTCTCGGTGATTTGGTTCATACTGGTATTTTGTACGCAGACGATTATGCTGCACATTGCCCCCCGTGTCATGGACCTGGGGATTCCGGCGACTATCGCCGCGACGGTGGTAAGCACGCTGGGAGGTGTCAGTATTCTGGGCAGGATTGGCATGGGCGGCCTTAGCGACCGGATGGGTACCAAATCCGTGCTGATAATGGCGCAGTTCCTGCTGGCAGCGTCTTTCGTCTGGGCGCTGTTTGCCCGCCAGGTCTGGATGTTTTACCTGTTTGCTACGGTGTATGGTTTCGCCCACGGGGCCTTCTATACGCTTGTTTCGCCGATGCTGGCCGAGCTTTTCGGGCTGCGGTCGTTGGGCGCTATCCTGGGTGCGGTTACCTTTGCCGGCACCCTCGGCGGGGCGCTGGGGCCCGCGCTGGCGGGACGCCTGTTTGACATGACCGGCGGCTACCAGGTGGTTTTCCTG
This sequence comes from Chloroflexota bacterium, assembly GCA_030690025.1. Taxonomy (GTDB): domain Bacteria; phylum Chloroflexota; class Dehalococcoidia; order Dehalococcoidales; family JAUYDJ01; genus JAUYDJ01. The sequence goes on from JAUYDJ010000134.1 coordinate 2,916, forward strand.
ATTAACCTGGCGCTTACCGTGGTGTCCATCATAATGGTGTTTTTCTTGAGGCCAATCGCCCGGGAAAAACGAGCGGAGGTTTAGTTTTGTCGGTAAGAAGGCCCCCCAGGTTCTTTTACGGCTACGCCGTGGTGGCGGCGATATTCTTTACCTCATTGTTTATGTTCGGCGCTTTTACCTCTTTCGGTATCTTTTTCAAGCCCATGTCCTCCGAGTTGGGCTGGACGAGGGCCATGACCTCGGGCGCTTTCTCGCTGGCCTACGTGGTGATGGGTTTCGGTAACTTTGGCGCCGGCCGTCTGACTGACAGGTTCGGCCCAAAAGCAGTCCTGGTGACCTGCGGGCTCTTGCTGGGCCTGAGCTATATACTGATGTCACAGATTGGCGCCATCTGGCAGATGTACCTCTTCTACGGGCTGCTCACCGGGGCCGGGATGAGCGGCGGTGATACGCCCGTCCTGGCCACGCTGGCCAGGTGGTTTGTGAAGCGCCGGGGCACGTTCACCGGCATTGCCAAGCTGGGAGCGGGCGTGGGTATTCTGACGGTGCCGGCGCTGGTGAACTGGCTCATCCTTGGCTCCGGCTGGCGCCAGGCATTTGTTATAGTTAGCATCATATCGCTGGTGGGGGTGGTCACAGCGGCCATGTTCTTAAAGCGCGACCCCGCTGCAGTTGGCCAGTTGCCGGATGGCGACACCGAAATGCCCGAGAAAAAGGCGGGCACGGGAGCGTCTCGCCAGTTTTCTCTGCGTGAAGTGACCGGCACCAGTCAGTTCTGGATATTTGCCGGGGTGTGGTTTGTCCTGGTCTTCTGCGTCCAGGTGGTATTGATACACATCGCCAACCATGTCACCGACCTGGGGATTTCCGCTACCGTGGCCGCCGCGGTGGTAAGCACCATTGGCGGCTTTAGCCTCTTGGGGAGAGGCGGCATTGGCTACCTCAGCGACCGGATAAAGCCGAAATATGCCTTTATCCTGGCGATTGTTTTCTTAATAGGGGCAATGGTACTGGTGCAGTTTGCCCGGCAGGCCTGGGCGTTTTATTTCTTTGCCGCCATGTATGGCGTGGCTCACGGGGCTATCTTCACGGTCATTTCCCCGGTCTTAGCCGAGCTTTTCGGGCTGCGTGCCATCGGCTCTATTATTGGCGCCATTATCATGGTCGGCACCGTGGGCGGCGCGATCGGGCCGCTGGTGGCGGGACGAATATTCGACGTAACTGGTAGCTACCAGGCGGCTTTCTTAATTATCCTGGGGTTCAGCATTATCGC
>JAUYDJ010000150.1 GCA_030690025.1 Chloroflexota bacterium
CCGCGGCCTGCTACAAAGCTATGCAACCCTAGTTGAAACTGTTCATGGTGATACCGGGACACTCACGGAAGGGGCTATCCCCTTCCGTGAGGTAACGTAAATTCTTGGTTTGAATAGCCTGAGGTGGGCGTCTGGGTATGAGAGCAGCAAAACAAGCCCCGGGATTCCTCGACCGCACTATGACAGTGGGTTTCAACATATCGCAGGTTATTATGGCAATACTGCTGGTAGTTGTCCTGGCTGACGTCCTTTCCCGGCTATTCTGGAAACCGATACCGGGGGCGGTCGAAATAGCTGAGCTCAGCCTACTCCAATTTACCTTCTTGGGCGCCGCCTGGGTGCACCGGAAAAACCGTCATGTGGCAGTAGATACCGCTATCCAGTCCCTGAAACCAAAACCCCGCGCCATTGTGGACATTATTACCACCATACTCAGCGGCATCACCTTCGTTTTGATTACCTGGTACGGTACACAGGCAGTGCTGGTAAGCTACAAACTCGGCTACGCTTTTGGCTACGTTGGACCGGTTGACTTACCGAGGTTTGCTGTTTTGCTGGTAATTCCACTCGGAAGCCTCTTTCTCTTGGTTGAGTGCTTCCGCAAGGCCTACCAGCACTTCAAAAGGTATAGGGGCTTATCAACGGAATCCAGCGGAGAACTTAATGCCTCAGTGTAACGCTATACCGGGAGGAGCATAACCTTGGAATGGTATTGGGCTCTAGCGCTAATCTTCGGCGGCTTTTTCTTCCTTTTTGCACTGGGTATGCCAGTTGCTTTCTGTTTCATCCTGGTAAGTGTGATTGGCTCATTCTGGCTGGGCGGCGAGATGGGTTTACGCCAGATTGCCTACAACATATTTACCAGCATAACCACCTTTAGCTTTGTGCCAGTGCCCATGTTCCTCCTGATGGGTGAGATAATGTTTCAATCCGGCATAGCCCCCAACATGCTGGATGCCGTGGACAAATGCATGGGACGTATGCCCGGCCGATTGGCCTTAGTCGCGATAGCCGGCGGAACCGCCCTGTCTTTTCTCACCGGCGTTACCGTAGCCAGCATAGCAATTCTGGGACGTAACCTCGTCCCTGAAATGCAGCGCCGGGGCTATAGCAAATCGATGAGCATCGGGCCTATACTGGGCAGTGGCCCGCTGGCAATGTTTATCCCGCCCAGCGCCCAGGCAATATTGCTGGGCGTCATTGGTGCAATTTCCATTGGCGCCTTGCTGATAGCACTTGTTATACCCGGACTGGTTATTGCCGCAATTATGGGTGCATATGTAATCATAAGATGCTGGCTCCAGCCTAACCAGGCCCCGTCTTACGATGTAACTGGCGTTACTCTTCGCATTAAACTCATGGCTGTAGTCAGATATATCCTGCCCCTCATATTGGTTATATTTATGGTTCTTGGCGTCATTCTCCTCGGTATCACCACACCATCGGAGGGCGCCGCTACCGGCGTCCTGGGCGTCATACTGCTGGCAGCCATATATGGAAAACTCAACTGGAAAGTGATGAAGGCTTCATTTTTCTCTGCCACTGAGAGCTCGATTTTCATACTCATGATTATCCTCGCCGCAACCTCTTATAGCCAGATGCTGGCATTCAGCGGGGCCAGCGGGGGCCTGGTTGAATGGGTACTCAGTCTGCCCGTGAGCCCTTGGATAGTATTGATAAATATCCAGATACTCCTGCTTATCCTCGGCTGTTTTATGCCGCCAAGTGCCATCATGCTTATTACCCTGCCCTTGCTTATGCCGGTGGCAATCAAACTCGGCTTTAACCCGGTATGGTTTGGCGTTATATATCTACTTAACATGGAAATCGGGCAGATTACACCACCATATGGTGTTGGTCTGTTTATGATGAAACAGGTTGCTCCACCCGGTACAACCATGGGAGACATCATACGGGCAGCGGTGCCGTTCATTATTTGTGACCTTATAACCATGGTAATTCTGATGGCTTTCCCACAGATATCCCTATGGCTACCGAGCATGATGCGCATGGGGGGATAAAGCTATTGAACCGTAATGTAGGAGGCATTTATGAAATTGGAACTAGCCACCTTTCCCGTGAAAGAGGTCAAGTTTGGTAAGCAGACCGACTATCGTAACAGTGTCCTCGCCATCAATAAAGATGAGCTTATTAACCTTATCCTGGAAGACAAGAGGGTCGCCTCGGCCGACCTGGACATAGCTTCTCCGGGAGAGCCGACCCGGATTGTAAAAGTGCGTGATGTCGTTGAACCCCGTGTCAAAGTATCCGGGCCGGGCTGTGTTTTCCCCGGCATCATGGGGCCGGTGGAGACCGTAGGCGAGGGGCGGACCCACCGTCTGTCCGGAGTCACTGTCATGCCTTCAGCAGAGTATAAACCTACCATTTTGAGCGGCACTGCTGCCGAGAGCCGCGGCATCGTGGACATGTGGGGGCCCGGGGCCAGGCTTACCCCATTTGGCTCGACTATAAACGTAGTACCGATGTTTAAGCTCGTCGATGGTGTGACCGAGCTCGAGGCCCATGCCGCTATCCAGATGGCAGAGTTTAAAGTAGCCCAGCGGCTGGCCGAGACCACCCGGGGCCAGACTAGCAAGAATATGGAGGTCTTCGAAACGGCTAAACTCGACCCCTCCCTACCGAGGGTGGTCTACATACTCGCTGCCCTCACCGAATGGCACCACCCCCACTCCGGCGTAGCTTATTACGGCCTCCCCATCCGCGAGTCCCTGCCCACCTTTATACACCCCAACGAAATTCTTGATGGCGCGCTGACTACCCAGGCGCGCACCGGCGGCGGTATCTATGCCACCACCTGGTCATGGATGAACCAGCCGGTAGTCTTTGAGCTGCTGAGGCAGCACGGCAAGACTCTGAACTTCATCGGCGTGATACTGCAACGGACACGGTTCGAGGCGGAGTTCGGCAAACAGGTTACCGCCATGTGCACTTCCCAGATGGCCCGTCTGCTGAAAGCTGATGGCATGGTTATCACCCGCATTGTCACTTCGGGAAACAACTTTATCGATGTCATGCTCACGGTGCAGGCCTGCGAGCAGAAGGGTATCAAGACCGTCTACCTGACTCCGGAGTGGGGCGGCAAGAAGGGCGAGGAACTGCCACTGGTCTTCTACGTTCCGGAAGCGACGGCAATGATAAGCACCGGCAGCTTCGAGCGGGATATCGACGTGCCCGCGCCGACCAAAGTCATCAATGCTAAGAAAGGCGAACTGGTAAGCGTCTACGCTGGCGACCAGCCATTTGCGCCTTGGAGCGAACTAAAACTGCCCAGCTCTTTCTTATTCACCGGCGGTGTGGACTGGTTCGGCCACCTGAATCTGACCTGTACTCAGTACTAGAAGCGAGCCGACCAATTGTCCTATTCCTCAAGCAGTTAGGGCTGCTGGAACAAGCGTCTGTTGATTGTTTGACTAATATTGAGTGCAAGTTAAATTTAGATGACCAAACCAATCAACGCCGCTGAGCAGGCAAAATGCCGCAGGCAGGATGAACTCGTTGCGGGGGGCATAAAGTTTGTCGCCGGTATAGAGTTGTACCGTCTCACAATTGCCCACCCCAATGACTTTGTCCGGTACCGGCATCTTGATGTCTCGCTCAAAGCTACCGCTACTGACCATGGCTGTTGCCTCTGGAACGTAGAAAACGAGCGGTAGCTCAGTGCCGTCCTTGCCACCCCACTCCGGAGTGAGAAAAGTGGTCTTTACGCCTTTCTGTTCACAGGCCTGCACTGTAAGCATCAGGTCCACGAAGTTATTTCCCGAGGTGACCACTCTTGTGACGACCACTCCGTCTGCGTCCAGCAGCCTGGCCATCTGGGAGGTGCAGGCAGCGGTAACCTTCTTGCCGAACTCAGTCTCAAACCTCGTCCGCTGCAGTATTACCCCGAGGAAGTTTAGTTCTTTCCCGTGCTGACGAAGCAGTTCCTTTATTACCGGCTGGGTCATCCATGCCCAGGTAGTGGTGTGACTGCCGCCACCCCGTCGTGCGCACTTGGTGATGGCCCCATCCAGGACTTCATTGGGATGTATAAATGTTGGCAGCGATTCTCGAATGGGCAATCCGTAGTAAGCAACCCCGGAATGAGGGTGATGCCACTCGGTGAGGCAGGTCATGATATAGGCTACCTTGGGTAAAGAGGGGTCAGCCTCAATCAATTCAAAAACCTCGACGTCGATAGCGGTTTCATCTCTGGTGGTTTCCGCCAGTCGTCGCGCCACCTTGAGCTCGGCCAGTTGAATAGCAGAATGCGCTTCAAGCTCAGTCACACCGTCAATTAATGTAAACATCAGGACGATGTTGATAGTAGCACCGAACGGAGTCAACCTAGCGGCGTGTCCCCACATATCCACCATACCGGAGCTATGCGATGCCGTTCCGCTCAGAATCGTTGGTTTATACTCCGCCGATGACATAACGGTCACGCCAGACATGGTATTTGTTTTACCCTCACCTACCGTTTCTACCGGCCCTAGAATCCCCGGGAAAACACAGCCTAGCCCGGAAATTTTGAGGCGGGGCTCAACTGCATCACGTAACTTCACAATGCGGGTTTTCTCTCCGGGGAAAGCTATATCCAAATCAGCTGAAGCCACTCTCTTATCCTCCAGCATTAGCTCAACAAGTTCGTCCCGATTAATCGTGAGGACGCCATTTCGGTAGCCAAGCTTCTTGGCGAACTGAACGTCTTTCACTGGATAAGTAGCCAATTCTAGATTCATACCTTCTCCTATTGACACAGAAGCACTCATTATCGGATTGCCTAACCAGAGCCGCTATAGCATAGTTGAGCATACTGCGACGCGGGATTTATCTGCTCCTGTGTCACCGCTGGGACAAATCTCGGTGGCTGTCGGAAGTCTTAATTATCAGTAACTGGGTCTTACTTCTTCTTACGCACCCTGTTCAAGCCCTCGGTGATTTTAGGTACGTCCAGGGCTACTTCCATGAGCGCCAGGTGTTCCTGGTAGACCTTGGGGTCAATCTGCGCCTTGATTTCCGGCTCCATGATGTGGTAGACGGGCAGGTCCATGGCCACGCCGGCCAGCGGGCCGGCCCAGCTGGGGTCGCCGTTCACGACCGTCTCGGCGTAGAGTTCGGCGCTGTCGGCATCGGGGGCGCCCAGGATGACCACCAGGTTGTCCTTACCGTACTGGTCGACGATTTTCTTGATACTCTCTTGTCCCTCAGGGTCAAGCGCACCAGCGGCGGTTCAGACAAATCTCTGGGTCTGCACCAGCAGCGGCTCTGCGCCGGCGCTCTTCATGCACTCGGCAATCGCCGGGCCCTGCACGCCGTCCCGTTCGCCGATAATGATGACCTTCTTCCCCTTCAGATTTATCGACACAATATCCTCCTATACCTTTCTCCGAATAGCATACTCAGGCTATGGCAGCCTTTATAGCTTCTCTTAAATCGTTCTCGGTCAGTTGTTCGCCGGCCAGGCGTTTGAATTCAGCCCCGTCCTTGTAGAAGACGAAAGCCGGCAGACCGATTACTCTCAGCTTGGCGCACAGCATGCGGTTCTCCGCCGAGTTGACCTTAGCGACTTTAATCTTGCCGGCGTATTCTTTCTCCAGTTTCTCTACCGATGGCATGAGCGCCAGGCAGGGCCGGCACTGCGGCCCCCAGAAATCGACCATGACGGGCAGTTTTGATTTCAGGGTCTCGTTTTCGTAGGTATCCCGGTTCAAATCTATGGCCACGCTTACTTACCTCCGTTGTTCCTTTCCAGAATGAAAGACAGGCCATCGGCCAGCTGGGTCATGCGCCCCAGGAAGAGGCTGCCCTTGGCCAGGAACATGGTGTTCTGCATCTTGCCCTCTTTAATCTTCCTGACCGCGTGCCCCAGGTATGGTACCGCCGAGGCAATATGCCCCTGGGTGGGCGAGAAGCCGGGCATGCCGTAAACCTGGACAAAATGGTCGAGCTCTTCCCGCGGGATTTCATTACGCAGCACGGCAAGACTGCCGATGGTGCGGTAGTTGGTCTTGGGGACATTGCCGCTGCCCTGGGGCTCGGTAACCTCGGGGTTGTGCAGCTCGGTGGCATACTTGTTGATGTCGGTCAGCTTCATGTGCAGGCGGTCGAGCGGTTCCACCACCAGCTTCTGCAGGATAGCCTGCTGGGCGGAGCCGGAGCCGATTTCGTGCTTACCGATGGAGTCGAGCCGTATGACCGGGCTGACGCCGTCGTCGCGGGTTACCCAGATAGCTATGGCGGCCAGCTCGTCTTCCAGGATAGGCATATCGTGGCGGAGGTGCCCCTGGAACTTCATGCCCAGTTTAGCCAGCGAGCCACCGGCGGTCAGCACCACATTCTTGAAGACCCCGGAAGACACCAGGCCGGCAGCCATCATGATGGCGTGGACGGGGGCACAGCAAAACGCCTTGGTATCCGAGCCGGTGGCCCGGGTGCAGCCGGCAAGCTCGCCGATGGCCTTGGCCATAGCGCCGCCGCCACGGTTATAGCGGTCGCCCACCGCTTCCTCGCCGTAGCCGATGAGGTAGTCAATGTCC
>JAUYDJ010000159.1 GCA_030690025.1 Chloroflexota bacterium
TTTCATCCTCGTTACCAATAAACATATCTAGCTTCTCCCTCACCCCCTTTATCCCGATAACATCGGGAGGAGATTTTAAGAGAGGGGCGAAGCCCCTCTCTTTTCTATTCTCCCCCTTCCCAAACAAGGGAAGGGGGTTGGGGATAGGTTGCCAACGTCAATAGGTTGATTAGAATCGAGTTGCATGGTAACACTGATTTTGACGCAGCGATACTTCGGTAACTTTTATTGTGAGTCAATGCGGCCATTTGATACCTGTAGCCAACAACTGCTAAAGTGGGATAGCGTTTCGAGGCAAATGGTGGAACATAGCGAAGGCCGATTCAATGGGTGCCGGGATTTCAGTCTTTATTACCAGAAGTGGCTACCTGAAAACGACCCTAAGGCCATACTGGTAATTTCCCACGGCCTGGCGGAACACAGCGGGCGTTATGCCAGCCTGGCCAGCTACTTTGTGTCCCGAGGCTACGCCGTATATGCCCTGGACTACCAGGGACACGGCAAATCGGGGGGCTTGCGTGGCTACGTGGCGCAGTTCTCCGACTTCAGCGATGACCTGAAGACTTTTGTTGATATCGTGCGTAACGAGCAGCGCGGCCGTAAAATATTTCTCTTCGGCCATAGCGTGGGCGGCACGATAGCCATTGCCTATACCGCAGCCCACCAGGCTGACCTGGCCGGACTGTTACTTTCGGCGCCGACGGTGAAAGTGGGTTCCAGCGTGTCGCGGGGGGATATTGCCATGGGTCGAACGCTGGCGAAGCTATTGCCTAAAAAGGGCATCGCCGTCATCGATGCCACTGCTATCAGCCATGATGAAGCGGTGGTGGATGCCTACGTCAACGACCCGCTGGTATACCGGGGCAAGATTAGCGCCCGGCTGGGCGTGGAGCTTATCAACACCATGGAGCGGGAGCTGCCGCGCCGGCTCCCGGAAATCAAGTTGCCCATCCTCATCATGTATGGCACCGCCGACCGCTTGTCCAACCCGGCGGGCAGCACCTTGCTGTACGGGATGGTCGGGTCTGAGGACAAGACTCTCAAGCGCTACGCAGGCCTGTACCATGAAATCCTCAACGAGCCGGAGCGCCGGCAGGTGCTGGCCGATATGGAAGCCTGGCTGGCGGCGCACGTCTAACCAGACATATCTCTTTACCGGGGCCAATTTCATTGTGATTGAATTCACTTTTCTCTCGTGCTTGACCCTATCCCCTTAATCCCCTTGCCCTGGTCAGGAGGATAGGTTGAATCGCTAAATAGAAGGCTGGCTAGACTAAAACCGGGGTTAGATGGTATTATTCAGGCTGTTTTAGAGGACTGAGGTGCTCGCATGAACGATTACCGCGCTGAATACCGGCGGAAACTGATTACGGCGGATGAGGCGGCCGGACTGGTAAAGTCGGGCATGTCTATTGACTACGGCGCTATCTGCGGTTTCCCCTGGCTCATTGATGAGAAGCTGACGCAGCGGGCCCCGGAGCTGGAGAAGGTAATTATCCGCGCCGAGAACTCGCGTACTCACATTCCCGAGGTCGACCCCAACCAGGAGCACTTTATCTACAACTCCTGGTTCTTTTCCAAAATGGAGCGGGACTACGGTGACCAGGGGTGCTGCTCCCCCATCCCCTTCAACCTGGGTGAGGGGCCGCGTATGTACCGGGAGTGGCTCAAAGACGATGTGGACATTGTTTTTGTTGAGGTCACGCCCATGAACGAGTATGGCTACTTCAATTTTGGGGTGGCCATCACCCGGCAGAAGGCGATGTGTGACGTGGCCAAAACAGTGGTGGTGGAGGTGAACGAGTCGCAGCCCTGGGTGCCCGGCGGCTATGATGAAGCCGTCCACATTTCGCAGGTGGACTATATCGTCGAGAACGATAAGTATCCCATTGCCGAATTCCCGCCGGTGCCCCCGACTCAAGCTGACGAACAGATAGCCCGCTACATCGCTGAGCTTGTCGAAGACGGGGCAACGCTGCAGCTCGGCATCGGGGCTATGCCTAACATCGTTGGGCAGCTGCTCATCGAAAGCGGCGTCAAAGACCTGGGCATACACACCGAGATGATAAACGAGAGCATCATGCACCTGATTGAAACCGGTGTGGTCACCGGCAGGAGGAAAAGCCTCAATCCCGGCAAGGCCGTCCACTGTTTTGCCGGCGGCACGCGGCAGCTCTACCGGTTCATGGACCATAACCCGCTGCTGGCAGGCTTCCCGGTCGATTACACCAATAACCCCTATATCATTGCCCAGAACGTGAAGCAGGTGGCTATCAACAGCGCCCTCAAGATAGACCTGCGCGGGCAGGTATGCTCGGAGGCGGCCGGCCAGCGCCAGATTAGCGGCACCGGTGGACAGATGGAGTTCACCCGCGGCGCTTATATGGCACCCGGCGGCAAGGCCTTCATTTGCCTGCGTGCCACTCACCGGGACAAGGGCGGCAAGCTGGTATCGAATATAGTGCCCGGCCTTGAGGCGGGCGACGTGGTTACCGTGCCGGCGACGGAGGTCTCTCACGTGGTCACCGAGTTCGGCGTGGTGAACCTGAAATCCCGCAGCCTGTGGCAGCGCGCCCGGCTGCTGATTTCCATTGCTCACCCCGATTTCCGTGATGGACTTGAGGCAGCCGCTTACCAGGCGAAGCTCATTACCCGGGGCACGCGTGATTGCTAGCCGGGGCTGCGGTATATTTCACGCTAAAACCTTCCACGCTGAAACTACGTAAGCCGGGCGTGCAAATTACGTAGGTTTACGAATACCTCTGCCCGGCGGAAGCGCCTATCATATCTTTGGGTAAGAATCGATAGGAGGCTGCCGATGTCGTGCAAAGCCACCTGGAACGGCGAGATAATCGCCGCAAGCGACCGGTGTATCACCACCGAGGGTAACCTGTATTTCCCGCCGGATTCGGTCAAGCGCGAGTTTGTCCGGCCCAGCTCACGGCGCTATACCTGCTTCTGGAAGGGGGAGGCCGGGTATTACGACCTCGTGGTCAAGGGTAAGGTGAACAAAGATGCCGCTTGGTACTACGACAAGCCAAGTGAGGCAGCTAAAGCTATCAAGGATTACGTTTCCTTCGACCGGAGCCTGGAGGTAAAGGTTGATGGTGATGCGGTAAGCAAAATAAAGCCGCCCTGGGAGTAGTCCGCACGCTGGTTATCAGAACTTAACCCTCAGCTTGTGGTAGGTATCGGCGAGGGCTTCCGGTATCACCTTAACCTCGGCGAAGACGGGCATAAAGTTGGTATCACCGTTCCATCGGGGGACAATGTGCGTATGAAAATGGTCGACGATGCCGGCGCCGGCGACTCTGCCGATATTGACGCCGATGTTCAAACCGCCTGGCTCGAAGACCTGCTTCAGAATCTTAACGCTGCGGCTGACCAGTTCAAAGTGCTCATGAAGCTCTGCCGTCTCCAGCTCTTCCATGTTGCCGCAGTGCCGGTAGGGCGCGACCATCAGGTGGCCCGGGTTATAGGGAAAGCTGTTCAGAATAACGAAGTTCTTCTCGCCCCGGTAGAGAATATAGTTTTGTTCATCATTGTTTTCCCGGGACTTATCACAAAAGATGCACCCCTTCGGTTTGTCCATCTCGATGTACTTGATGCGCCAGGGCGCCCAGATTTGCTTCATGAGACTCTCCTTTCCCAGCCTTAGTGCTATTTTAGCTGGCCAGGCTATTAACGTCAAAGGCTTCTCTTTTAGAACCCTCCCGCCCAATGAGACATGAAGAGGTATGTCACTGCGAGAGCACGCAAGTGCTCTCGCAATGACACGTATGCAAGAGTGTCCGGTTGTAAAAAGTGCGGCCATCGTCTATATTACTTAGCAGTGGAAGACACAGGTCAGGCGGGAGACACCATAATCTTCCTCGGCACCGGTGGCGCCAGAGTGATGGTCGCTAACCAGCTGCTGGCCTCGGGGGGCATGTGGTTGAGTCTGAGCGGCACCGAACTCCTCCTCGACCCAGGACCGGGGTGTATTGTCCAATCGACCAAGCGCAAGCTGAAAGCCAACAAACTCAGCGGCATAATCCTGTCGCACCGCCACCTCGACCACGTTGGGGATGTTAATGTCATGGTTGAGGCAATGGCTTCGGCCGGATTCAAGCGGCACGGCTGGCTGTTCGCACCGTCGGACGCGCTGAATACGGAGCCGGTCATCTTCTCCTACCTGAGGGACTACCTGGAGGGCATCCAGGTGCTGGAAGAGGGTAAGACTTACACCATCGGCAATGTCTCTTTTACTACACCGCTCCGGCACATACACCCCGTGGAGACCTACGGCATGGTCTTCAAGACGCTGCGTCATACCTTCTCCTATATTGTGGACACCCGCTATTTCGACCGTCTGCTGCAGAGCTACGGCGGCGAGCTGCTTATCATCAACGTGGTCTTTCTCGAAGAGGGCCGCCCCTTCGACCACCTTTCCGTGCCGGATGCCCGGCATATCATCGCGGAGCTGAAGCCGAAGGTGGCTATCCTGACCCATTTCGGCACGACCATGTGGCGGGCCAGGCCATGGGAAATAGCGCAGAAACTGACCGAAGAGACCGGGGTCAAGGTGGTTGCCGCCCGCGACGGCATGAGATTCGACCTGTCGCAACTGGACAATAGCTAATATGAGTATCGCCAAACAGCTTTTTCAGCTTCAGGAACTGGAACTGGATATCGACACCAAAGAGCGGGTGCTTCAGCAGGTAATCGTCCGGCTCGGCGATAACCAGTCGGTGGTCACTGTCCGGGCTAAACTGGCGCAGGCGCAGCAGCACCTGGAGGGGCTAAAGAAAAAGCAGCATGACATCGAGTGGGAAATAGACGACATCCGGAGCAAGGTGAGCGTGCTGGAAGAGAAGCTTTACAGCGGCCGGATAACCAGCCCCAAGGAGCTTACCAGCCTGCAGAAGGATATCGAGCTTCTAAAAGCTAACCGTAACAAGCTGGAAGACCGGGCGCTGGAATTAATGGAGCAGGTGGAGGTGGCCGGGACTAGTGTGGCTGCTGTGGCCAGTGAGCTTAAAGCGGCGGAGGCGGAATGGGGCCGCCAGCAGCGGGAGCTAGCGGCGGAGAAGGCGCAGCTTGAGACCACTCTGGCCGACCTCAAGCAGCAGCGGGAGCAAATACTGGCCAATATCGACCCCAGGACCGCCGCGTTCTGCTACGAGCTGAAGAAGAAAAAGGGTCAGGCGGTAGCTAAGGTGGAGCAGGGGATTTGCCGCGGCTGCCGCATCTCATTGCCCACCGCCGATTTAGTGCGGGCCAGGAGCGGCAGCCTGGTGCAGTGCAGCAGCTGCGGGCGGATACTGTACTTGCCCTGACGGGCCAAATTAGAAATCCAAAAATTGTTTAGAATTTAGAAATTGTCTAGAATTTAGGCATTAGTTTTTAGAATTGCTACTGTTCACTTGGTTGCTGCCAATAAGTCGTGAAAGAAACCAGTC
>JAUYDJ010000194.1 GCA_030690025.1 Chloroflexota bacterium
GGCGAGATAGTCAAGCGGGTGGGTGACGCCAGGGTAATCATCGACGGGGTGGGCTACCGTCGCGATAAAGTCGATTAGAGGTCGAGCTCAAAAATATTAAACTGGAGGTGTTATGCGCGCCATAGTTAGTGTTTCGGATAAAGCCGGGGTAACTGATTTTGCCAGGGGACTAAGCAAGCTGGGGTTTGAGGTCTTCAGCACCGGCGGCACCAAGAAAGCGCTGGCCGAGGCCAAGGTGCCGGTAAAGAGCGTCTCGGATATTACCGGCTTCCCGGAAATCCTTGACGGCCGGGTAAAGACACTGCACCCCATGGTACACGGGGGCATCCTGGCCAGGCGTAACCTGCCCGCTCACATGGCCGAGCTGGCCAAGAACAAAATCCAGCCTATTGACCTGATTGCCGTCAACCTTTACCCCTTTGTCCAGACGGTAGCCAAAGAGGGCGTCACCATTGATGAAGCCCTGGAGAATATCGATATCGGCGGGCCGACCATGATTCGGGCCGCCGCCAAGAACTTCCCCAGCGTCATCGTGGTCGTCGACCCGGCGGACTACCCTATTATCCTGGAGAAGCTAAGCAAAGGCGACCTCGAATTAGCCGAGCGCAAGCGGCTGGCGCAAAAGGCGTTCCAGCACGTGGCTATCTATGACACCGCTATTTCCCAGTACCTGCGATTGGACATGCCCGGCTTCCCCGAGGAGATGACCATCGCCATGAAGAAACGCTACGGGCTGCGCTACGGCGAGAACCCGCACCAGCCGGCGGCCTTCTATGCCGAGCTAACCGTGGGCGAGAAGAAGCCCACCGGCGTCACCTGGGCCCAGCAGCTCTGGGGCAAGGAGCTTTCCTTTAACAATATCCTGGACGCTGACGCCGCCTGGGGGGTGGTCACCGACTACGCCGCGCCGACCGTGGCCGTTATCAAGCACACCAATCCCTGCGGCCTGGCCAGCCACAAGGATATCGCCGAAGCCTACAAGCGGGCCTTTAGCGGCGACCCGATAGCCGCTTTTGGCGGCATTGTGGCCTCCAACCGGCCGGTCACGCTGGCCATGGCCGAAGCCATGAAGGGGGTCTTCTACGAGATAGCGATTGCCCCGGAATACGAGAAAGCGGCCCTGGAGTTTTTGCAGCGCCGGCCGGACCTGCGTATCCTCGTCGCCGAGCTGCCGCCCGGCTACGGCAAAAGGGAGCCGGTCTACCTCGATTTCCGCCGCGTCAAAGGCGGCTTCCTGGTGCAGAGCTCTGATTCCATACCGGAGAAGAACGTGAACATGAAAACAGTGACCAAGCGCGCGCCCACCAAGGCGGAGGTAGACGACCTGCTCTTTGCCTGGCGCGCCGTCAAGCATATTAAGTCGAACGCCATCGGGCTGGCCAAAGACAAGACCCTGGTCGGTATGGGGGCGGGACAGCCCAGCCGCATTATCAGCGCCCAGATAGCTATCGAAAAGGCTGGAGATAAGGCTAAGGGCAGCGTGCTGGCTTCGGACGCCATGTTCCCCTTCCCTGACGTGGTGGAGGCGGCCGCCGCCTGCGGCGCCACCGCCATTATCCAGCCCGGCGGCTCCATCCGCGACGAGGACTCAATCAAGGCCGCCGATGCCCACAATATAGCCATGGTCTTTACCGGCGAGCGGCACTTCAGGCATTAAGAGAACCCGTTAAGCAATAGCTATGCAAGTTAGAGAGGGGCATTACCCCTCTCTAATATTTTCCTCTTGTAATAAGTTGCTCTTTGCATTTGATGGTTTGCGTTTTATTACTCTTGACGTATGACCTCTCCTCTTAATCCCCTACGAGAGAACTACATCTCCAAATATTGGAAAAGAGAACTACATCTCCAAATATTGGAAAGGGGAAGAGATTTTAAGAGAGGGGGCTTCGCCCCCTCTCTTACTTTTCTCCCCTTCCCTGATTAGGGAAGGGGTAGGGGATAGGTCAAACATAAATGAAATGACACCGAATGCAAACAATACCTTTAATAAGTGCTATCCCATAGTGCTATAATCTAAGTAAAGGCAATGAAAATGGGTGGGAATGGAGGTGGGGGACACCTCGGAAAAGGGGAAGGACATGGCAAACGCGGTTTTAGTTATCGATATGCTGCGCGGCTTCCTGGAGCCGGGACATGCGCTCTATATTGGCGATAGGGCGCGGCGCATTATTCCCAATGTCCAGGGCCTGCTGGAGCGGGAGCTCGCTCTGGGCTCAAAGGTCTTCTTCATCTGCGACAATCATGACGCCAACGACCTCGAGTTCAAGATGTTTCCCCCGCACTGCATCGTGGGTACGGCGGAGGCGGAGGTCATCCCCGAGCTGACGCGCTACGAAGGCGAGGTCATCCCCAAGAAACGCTACAGCGGCTTCTTCGGCACGCCGCTGGAGCAAAAGCTGAAGCAGCTAAAGCCGGACAAGCTGATTATCTGCGGCACACTAACTAATATCTGCGTGCTCCACACCACGGCGAACGCCCGCAACCGCGACTACGAGGTCGAGGTGCCCGTTGACTGCGTGGCTTCCTCTAGCGAGAAGGCACACCGCTCTGCCCTGGAGCATATCGAGAAAGTCCTGGGGGCCAGGCTGACCAGCTTCAGCGGCGCCGGGCTGAAGCCTGTTAAATTCGAGCCCAGCGATGATGTCCTGTCCGGGGAGACGGCCGATGTCTACTTCGCCCGCACCCTGGAGATACTGCAGAAAGAGGGCATTAACCCGGTAGCTACGGCGGAGATATTTACCCACCGCGCCGGTATATTCTGCGGCATTGAGGAGGCCAGGACCCTGCTCGACCGGGTTTTGCCGGAGGGTAACTGCGAGGTATGGGCCCTGGCCGAAGGTGAAACCATGAGTGTGAAGGAACCGGTGCTGCGTATCACCGCGCCTTACCAGAGCTACGGGTTGTACGAGACGGCGTTGCTGGGTTTTCTGGCCAACAACAGCGGCTGGGCCACCGCCGCCCGCGAGTGCGTGGATGCCGCCCGGGGCATCCCGGTAATCAGCTTTGGCGCCCGCCACGTGCACCCGGCAGTAGCCGGGGTAATGGACTATGCGGCGGTAGTGGGCGGCTGTAAAGGCTGCTCCACTATACTTGGCGCGAAGCTGGCGGGAGTCGAGCCATCGGGAACCATGCCCCACGCCCTGATTCTCATCATGGGTGACACGGTGAAAGCCACCCTGGCTTTTGACAAGCATATCTCAAAGGCAGTACCCCGTGTTTCCCTGGTGGATACTCTCAAGGATGAAGTTGAGGAGAGCCTGCGCGTGGCGGAAGCGCTCAAGAAGCGGCTGAGCAGCGTGCGCCTGGACACCCCCGAAGAGAGGGGCCGCGTTACCCCCGACCTGGTCAAAGAGGTCCGCGCCAAGCTGGACCTGGCCGGCTTCAAGCACGTCAAGATTTTTGTCAGCGGCGGCGTTACACCGGAGCGCATTACCCAGTTTCTTGATGAGGGTTGCCCCATCGACGGCTTTGGCGTGGGCAGCCATATCTCCAGCGCGCCGCCCATTGATTTCAAGCTCGACCTCAAGGAGATAGACGGTAAGCCAATCTCCAAGCGCGGCCGCCTGCCCGGCGTCACTGCCAATCCCAGGCTCAAGCGCATAATGTAGATGCACCACCCCTTCCTGATTCACTCATCATAACTGTCATTGCGAGGCGTCCCGATGAAATCGGGACGACGAAGCAATCTCATTGTTTTCTTAAGAACTGGGAGAGATTGCTTCGTCACTTCGTTCCTCGCAATCAGTCATGCCCATTTACACGGGCACCACGAACAAT
>JAUYDJ010000250.1 GCA_030690025.1 Chloroflexota bacterium
GGCTGTGCTCGCACGTTATGACGAATACGAAGCCCTGACCAAGAAAGTCGAGGACCTGGAAGATTTACTCGTCATGAAGGAGTCCCTCTCCGTATCGG
Organism: Chloroflexota bacterium; assembly: GCA_030690025.1. GTDB lineage: Bacteria > Chloroflexota > Dehalococcoidia > Dehalococcoidales > JAUYDJ01 > JAUYDJ01. Next base: position 99 of record JAUYDJ010000250.1, read on the forward strand.
AGGATGAAGCCGTCGGATTAGGGGATTATGAGCGACAACGAGCCGCTCGCGTTTGAAGTCAGGCTGCGTAGCCGCAGGGTGCAACGGGAGCTAGACAGCTTACCGGAAGCAGATTATCAGCGTGTGGCCACCAGGCTTAGGGCGTTAGCGAACGACCCCAGGCCCCGAGGATGCGAGAAACTATACGATGGCATATATCGGGTGAGGGTGGGGAATATCCGGGTAATCTACTTTGTTGACGAAGGAAACAAGCGCATTGAAGTAGGTGGAATCCGCCGACGGAGGGAGAGCACTTACAAGGGAATCGAGGGACTGTTTCGGTGAACAACTACCGGTTGCAGTAGCGTGAGGTGCTTTATGGAGGTGCGATTTTATCCCTACCGACTATGTGAGCCAGGCTCCAGCTCATCCTGTTTATGATAAGCTGGAGGATGGCGGCCGTGATATTCTTGACGCCGCCGGTATCCTGCCCATGAGGAGGCAGTATGGCCGGTAAAGAGCTATCGGCCAGGGTCGCGGCACTGGCTATCGAGCGGGTGGCCGGCCGGCTGGCCGACCGGGCGGTAAAGGCCCTGATGAAGGCCAGTTTCGCTAAGCAGTTCGCCGGTGCCCTGCTCCGGTCTTTCGAGGAGCAGGTCGAGGTTAGCGCCTGATGGCGAATAGAGCCTGAAGCAGATTGAGGAGTGGACAGGAGGAAAACATGGTTGGCAAATTTACGGCAGTAATCACCAAGGCAGAAAACTGGTACGTTGCCCATTGTGTGGAATTAGGCGTGGTCAGCCAGGGCAAGACAATTGAAGAGGCACAGGGGAACCTTAGGGAGGCAGTAGAACTCTACCTCGAAAGTTTTGGGACTGAAGACATTCCCCAAAATACTGGCGAGATAATCCTGTATCCGCTTGAGGTAGCAATCAGTGGTTAAGCTTCCCGTCCTGTCTGGGGATGAGCTTATCAAACTGCTCAAAATGGCAGGGTTTCAGGTTGTGCGACAGAAAGTGAAGTCATCGAGAAAGGAAGGGCATTAAGTGGAACTTCGACTTAACAAGGAAGGAACCCAATATGGCTTGTCGTTACTTAACGGAAAGATGGTGCCGGTTTCGGCCTGTCTTTCCACCGTTCTACTGGATTTGGTTGTTTTTACCTGGATTTGAGATAGTCAAATGCAACTTACCAACCGAATGCAGGTAGAGCCTTTCCACTGAAGCGGCAAAGTACTCTTACTCCGGCTCCTCACCGACATGGCCCGCCAGACCCTGGCTGAGGTTCTAAAAGACGTCGAGCGGGTTGATATCGATGCCTTTGGGTTCTTGACGGGCGGCAATGAAAAGCACAATTCATAGTGGTTACATTTGTGCTAGAATAACATATTGTTAAGATACGACGTGGTCACGGCCGCGGAACCAAGAAAGTAGTTACGGCAGGTTATACAACGCTGATGAAGACCAGAACTCAGGTAGTCTTCATTAAGGGTGGGGTATTTCGGAGTATTTGAGGCCAAAAGGGATTTTAATGGGAGGTCCAATACAGAGATTCACACTATACTTGGCATCAGCGCAAGTGATGGCCACAGGTGTCTGCCACAACTCTAAACGCGCTGAAACATAAGGGACAAAACAAGTGGTGACCGAGGTTAGGCGAAATAGCATTTATCAGATGAGGCAGTCAGGTGCTACCCTTGACCAAATAGGTGCCCATTTTGGCATCAGCCGGGAGAGGGTACGACAACTGCTGATTGAGGACCATGGCTCAACCAGAGTGGGAGAGCTTTTGGGTACGGCCGAGGTTGAGCGCCACGCAGGTTGTACTTACACTGACATCCTTAAGCTAAGACGGCGCGGCATTATCCGGCCTGCTAAGGTTGTTGGCAGAGGAAGAATACTATGGAATCCCGAAACCGTCGATACCATTATCGGATATACCAGCAGCCATCGATGTGCAATCTGCAACGGTCCTCTGCCCAGTAATCGTCGAGTCTACTGTTCTCAGGCATGCTGGATTGAAGGCGCGAGAAGGCTAAAAAATAAACGGATGAGAAAGTGGCGACACGATCACCCTGAACAAGTGAGAGAGATTGACCGTCGATATCACACCAAGAAATCGGTCAAGAGATATCAGAACAGCGAGTATGTCGTATGCAGAAGTATTTTGATCCCGCGCGGCACCCGGCTTAAGGTATTGGGCTACAGGACAACGCGCCACAGATTCGAGGTAGAGTGTGGAGGGCAGATTATTGAGGCCCCCCCTGGCTGCCTTAAGCGAGTACCTTAAGATAGTCAAGAATTAGACAACTAGTGCTTAGTGGTAAAAGTTCGCGCAATGATCGAGATTCTTCGCTACACTCAGAATGACGCAAATTCAGCTGTCACCCTGAGCGTAGCGAGTGGTCTAGCCGGCAACGGCATCATTACGCTGATTTATGCAACTAAGTACTAGTCTGCTAGCAGCCCAGTCAAAGCTCAGAATGATTGGCTTTCATGGTGAAGGAATTGAGCCTTATCAGCGGATGAAGGGGCAATAATCAGCGCCAGATGAAGAAAGAAGAAGCACGGAAGACCTGGCAGGCCATGCAGAGAATAAGGGACTCTATCTTTTCCGTGCCTGGCAACGTAATCCAGCACAGGCAGTCGAATTGCGAGGCCGCTTATGTCAAACCGCCCGCCAGCGTGGCTCACAGGCTGAAAACGCCTGAAAAGGGGTTTGACATTCGGATTTTTTGTGCTATACTGGACTAGAAGCCTTTGGGAAAGGAGGTGGTGTGATGCAATAGCCCGAAGGGGAGAGTGAGTTTATTCAACTCTTATCAGAGTGAGGTTTAACCTTGTCTCCGTAGCAAATTCAAGGTACAGAAGTATCACCGGCTATGGAGACCCTACATA
>JAUYDJ010000083.1 GCA_030690025.1 Chloroflexota bacterium
GGCAGTCTCGACAGTGCAGGCGTTGTTATGTCAAAGGTTGAATCGCAATTGCTGGCCCTCAAACCAGAGTCGGTCAGCAATACCGACGGCCTCAAGCTGGGCTTCAGCGACGGCTGGCTGCTCATCCGCCCCTCGGGCACCGAACCCAAAATCAGGCTCACCGTCGAGGCTAAAAGTGAAACCAGAGTCGCCGAGTTATATAATAGTGGTATGCAAGCCATCCGCAACGCGGCTAAGGAGAAATAGTTGAAGGCAATTATGCTCGCCGCCGGCGAGGGCAACCGCATGCGTCCCCTCACCTACACCCGGCCCAAGGCCATGCTGCCGGTGGCCAACAGGCCTATCCTGGAACACCTGCTCATTGCCGCCAGCCGGGCCGGTATCAGCGAGTTCATCATCGTCACCGGCTACCACGATGAACAGGTGCGCGACTACTTTGGCGGCGGGGAGAAGTGGGGGGTAAGCATCGAATACGCCACCCAGCGCCGTCAGCTGGGCACCGCCGACGCCATCCGCATGGCCTGGGGGCTGGTCGATGACAGCTTCCTGGTGATGAACGGCGACGTTATCGTCAACCAGGCAGACATCAGCCGGTTAGCCAGCCGGGATGCTACCACCATGAGCGTCTTCCGGGTAAAGGACACCCGCGATTTGGGCGTGGTCGAAGTCAGCGCCGACCGCGTCGTCCGCGTCCATGAGAAGACGGCCAGGCCGCCGTCATCACTGGCCAATGCCGGCGTCTACCTCTTTACGCCCGAAATATTCGATATCATCGCCCGCACCCCGAAGTCGCCACGCGGGGAATACGAGATAACCGATTCGCTACAGCTGATGCTCGATAGCGGCCAGGCGGTCGCCTACTACGAGCTTGGCTACTGGCTCGACCTCAGCTACCCGTGGGACCTGCTGCCCGCCAATGAAGCACTGCTGGCCGTTATCGAGTCGGAGAACAGCGGGGAGATTGAGGACAACGTGGTCGTCAAGGGGCCGGTGCGCATCGGACAGAACACCGTGGTCAGGTCGGGCTCGTACCTGGTCGGGCCGGTGGTCATCGGCGCCGACTGCGAGATTGGCCCTAACTGCTATCTACGCCCCGGCACCGCCATCGGCAACGGCTGCCATATCGGCAGCGCCGTGGAGGTGAAGAACTCCATTATCATGAGCGGCAGCAAAATCCCCCATCACAACTATGTGGGCGATAGTGTCATCGGCGCCGACTGCAACCTGGGGGCGGGCACCAAGATTGCTAACCTGAGACTCGATAAAAAGGATATAATGGTAGGTAATATCAATACCCGACTGCGCAAGCTGGGGGCGGTTATCGGCGACCACGTGGAGACGGGTATCAATGTCTCCATCAACGTGGGCAGCATGATTGGCAACAATACCCATATCGGACCCGGGGTGGTGGTGAGCGGGATTATCGCGCCGGAATCGAGACTGCTTTAGGGGTGATTGAGTTAAGGGACAGGGCCAGGCATCAGAGAGAAAATAAAGTCGACCACGGTTGCACTTAGAGGTGAACCATGAAACAGGCCGTCATTCTAGCCGCCGGTGAAGGACAAAGACTACGACCGTTTACCGCCACCAAGCCCAAAGTGATGCTGACCATCGCCGATAAGCCCATACTGGGCTACGTGATTGAGTCGCTGGCCAAAAACGGCATCCGCAAGATTGTGCTGGTGGTCGGCTACCGCAAGGAGCAGGTATTCGACTATTTCGGGTCGGGGGAACAGCTTGGCGTAGAGATAACCTATATCACCCAGGAGCGGCAGCTGGGCACCGCCCACGCCCTGGCCCAGGCTAAGAGCGCCGTCGAGGCTGAGTTCCTGGCCCTCCCCGGCGATAACCTCATCGAAGCCGCCACCATTGCCCGGTTCGCCAACCTCAAGCCAAACGCCGTGCTGGTAAAGCGGGTGGACAACCCCATCCGGTATGGAGTGGTAAATATTGAGAAGGGCACGGTCAAGGGCATCGTCGAGAAGCCCAGGGAGACCAGCAACAATGTGATTAATACCGGCATTTATGCCCTCACCCGGGAAATCTTCGACTTCATAGAACCCGAGCTAGATATCCCCGATGTCCTGAATAAGATGCTCGCCCAGGGCCGTATCATTCGCGCCAGCGAGACGGACGGCACCTGGCTGGATATCGTCTACCCGTGGGACATACTGAACCTGAACGACCGGGTACTGCGGCAAATAACGGCCAGTCTGGGCGGCACCATCGAGGCTGGCGTGGCCGTCAAAGGCACGGTGGTGGTAGGTAAAGACACCGTGATACGCTCGAACTCCTACATTGCCGGGCCGGTCGTTATCGGCTCGGGCTGCGATATCGGCCCCAACGTCTGCATACAGTCGGCCACCAGCATCGGCGACAACGTGGTCATCGCACCCTTCACCCAGATAAAGAACAGCGTTATCGGCGATGATGTCAACCTTGGGCCGGGGTGCGTCATACAGGACTCGGTCATTGATAAGGGCGTGGTTATCCAGGGAAACTTTACCGCCTTCAGCAGCCAGACTGAAGTAAAGGTCGACGACGAGTACCACCAGGTGACTGTTGGGGCCATGCTCGGCGAGGGCTGCCGGCTCAGCCACGGCGTGGTCGCTCACCCCGGGGCTATTATCGGCAACTACTGCCAGATTCAAGCCATGAAACAGATTAGCGGGAGGCTGCCTGACCGGAGCCTGGTCATTTAGCTATGTGTGGCATTGTCGGTTACATTGGCGATAAACAGGCCCAGCCCGTGCTGCTCGACTGCCTGAGCCTGCTGGAATACCGCGGCTACGATTCGTGCGGCATAGCGGTATCCAGTCGCAGCATCGAGGTATACAAAGACGCCATCCGCGTGGCAGCCTTGAAAAAAGCCGCACCCAAGCTCAGCGGGAAGATAGGCATCGGCCACACGCGGTGGGCCACGCACGGCGCGCCGTCGCAGCTAAACGCCCACCCCCACCTCGATTGCACCGGCCGCATCGCCGTGGTGCATAACGGCATCATCAACAACTACCAGCAGTTAAGAGAGCAACTGATTGGCGAAGGACACAGTTTTACCTCGGAGACAGACACCGAGGTAATACCCCACCTGATTGAGAAGCACTACCAGGGAGATATTATTAAGGCGGTGGAGGCTGCCCTGGCGGAAATAGACGGCTCCTACGCCATCATCGTAATGGTCGCCGGCGAGCCCCGGCTGGTCGCCGCCCGCAAAGACAGCCCCATGGTGATTGGCATCGGCGATAGAGAGAAATTCATTGCCTCTGACGTGCCGGCCATACTCAACTTCACCAACCGGGTCATCTACCTGGAAGACGGCGACATCGGCGTTATCACCGCCGATAGTGTCAAGGTAAAGCAGCACCAGGCTGAGGTAACCCGAACCGAGAACAAGATATCCTGGACGATAGAAGACGCCCAAAAATCCGGCTACGAGCATTTCATGCTCAAGGAGATACACGAGCAGCCCCGGGTGATACGTGATACCCTGGCCGGCTGGATGTCTGCCCCGGAGCCAATCCTCGACCTGGAAGCGGTGCGGGATAACGGCGCTGAAGCCATGCTCATGCTGGCCTGCGGTACCTCCTATCATGCGGCGCTGGTGGGCAAATACATTGTGCAGGAGCTGCTCAAAATCCCGGTGCGGGCCGAGCTGGCCTCCGAGTTCAACTACTACGGCCAGGCGCTGGCCGGGACCATGGCGATAGTCCTCACGCAGTCGGGTGAAACCGCTGACACGCTGCGGGCGATGAAACGGCTGAAAGAGGCCGGCTGCCGGGTGGTGGCCATCACCAATGTAGTGGGCAGCACCGCCAGCCGCATTGCCGACCAGACCATTTACACCCGGGCTGGCCCGGAGATAAGCGTGGCCGCCACCAAGAGCTTCATCGCCCAGCTGATGGCGCTCTACTGGATAATGCTCAGCTACGCTAAGATTGACGCCAGCCGTCTGAGCAGCCTGACCGCCGAGCTAAGGCAGCTGCCGAGCAAAGTCCAGGAGGTGTTGGACAACCAGGACCGGATTGCCGAATGTGCCAAATACCTTGCCGGCTTCAAGGACGTCTTCTTCATGGGCCGCGGCATAAACTACCCGGTGGCGCTAGAGGGCGCCTTGAAGCTAAAAGAGATTTCTTACCTCCACGCCGAAGGCTATGCCGCCGGCGAGTTGAAGCACGGGCCATTCGCCCTGCTGGGCAGTAAAACGCCGGTGGTGGCCATCGTCGCTCAGGATAATACTCACGAACCTATTGTGACCAGCATCAAAGAAATCAAGGCCAGGCACTCCCCGGTGCTGGCAGTCGTGCCTGAAGGGGACGATAGTGTAGAGGAACTGGCCGATTCGGTCATTGTGGTTCCCCAGGTCGAACCCCTGTTTTCGCCGGTGGTGAACACCGTGGCCCTCCAGCTGCTGGCCTACTATACGGCGCTGCAGAGGGGCTGCCCGATAGACTTTCCGCGTAACCTGGCCAAGAGCGTGACGGTGGAGTAGTTCAACTTCAGCGGCGGGCGCCCACCGGCATCACCGTGTAGTCCCTTCTTGACAGCCTGTCAAGGGTTACCCGTATGGCCTCGGCGTC
>JAUYDJ010000009.1 GCA_030690025.1 Chloroflexota bacterium
TATCGAAATCACCAGCCTGGCGGTGGCCCAGGCTGACGGCAGCTATATTGTCGCGGTGGGCACCAGGGACGCCGATGCCGCACAGTACGGCGGCGTCTACATCCTGGACGAAAAACCGGCGGTGCCCGCCTGGCAGAACACGAATATCGGCAGCTACGATATCGGCGCCGTCCGTTTCTCCCCGAACTATCCCGCCGACCGCCAGCTGGTAGCCGTGCTCACCAATGAGACCGATACCTTCGTCACCACCCGGGTCGGCGACGCCGCCTGGGGAGTGACGCTCGCTAACGCCAGGCTGAACAAAGACAATGCCGCGGTCCCGGCGCCGGTAGCGGCCACTGCCGCCGACATTGCCTTCCCGGCCGACTACGATACCGATGAGAACACGCTGTGGGTGGCTATCGAAACAGGCGGCGACGGCGGCGATGTCTACCGGATTGACCGGATAGAATCTCCGGGAAGCTCAACCGCCACCGACCTCAATATCGGCGCCAACTATGGTCTGAGAAACCTGGATGTCACCTCGCTGGCGGTCAGCGGCGAGACGGCGGCGGCCTATCTGCTGGCCGGCGCCGCCCGGAGCGCGCAGGTCTACCGCAGCAGCAACGGCGGTAAGGACTGGACGCGGGGTAGCAAACCGCCCACCGGGCAGTCCGACACCTTTGTCCTCCTGGCGACTGATTTCAGCAGCAGCGGCCTGGCCTATGCCGCCACCAGCGGCACCGAGAGCGCCTTCTCCATAACCCGGGACGGCGGCACCTGGAACCAGACCGGCCTCATCGATACTGATATCGCCGACATAGTTGACGTGGCACCCTCCGCCGACACCCTGTTCATGGTTACCTTCAGTGGCGCAGCCAAGCACAGCGTCTGGCGCAGCCTAAATGGCGGCGTAAAATGGGAGAGGGCTTACTCCAGCGCCCTAAACAATGTGGACAGCATCCAGCGCGTTATGCTATCGCCCCGCTATGGTAACGGCAGCCAGGTTGTCTTCCTGGCCGGCAATGGCAGCGGCGGCCCGTCAATATGGAAGTCAAAGAACAACGGCCAGGACTTCACCCGCCGCATCAGCCATGACCCAGCCACCAATGACACGTTTACGGTCGATGTCTGGGCGGCGGTTGATGATGATACCCTTTTCGTAGGCAGCTTCGATGGCAGCAACAGCCTGGTCTACGTTACCACCAACAGCGGCTGGAGCTTCTCCCCGGGGACAGTAGCCGGCAACAACTCGCTGAGCTCACTGGCGCTTTCCCCCGACTATAAAAAAGACAATACCCTCCTGGCCGGCAGCACGGCAGGGTGGGTCTACCTTTCCAGCGACAACGGCAGCACCTTTGCGCCGCTCCCGCCACGGGCTACCTCGGCGCCGTTGACCGGTGTCATAACCGTGGCCTTCGACCCGGAGTTTGCTAAGAACAGGACAATCTACGCCGCAAGTCGCACCGCCAATAAGGGTATTTACCGCTTTGTCATTGATAAGAGCGCCCAGTGGGAAAGCATAGATGGCACTTTGCCCACTGGCGGGATGGTCTACCGGATAGCAGCATCGGCCAACGGCGCACTGTACGCGGCCAACTATAAGGCCGGTGGCGGCATGGAGCGCTGTCTTGACCCGACCTACCCCCTGGGGCCGGCGTTTGAAACCGTGACCAGGGGGCTGGATGAGGGCGCCACCCTTACCGGACTGTGGTCGCAAGGCGACCGGCTGTGGTCGATTGACAACCATAATCGCAAGCTGATGACCTTTGTTGACAGCCTCGCTCACGCGGTCACTCCGGTCATGCCGTCCCACAAGTCCACCGACATCGACACTAAAAATGTCAGCCTGGAGTGGCAGACGCTGAAAGGGGCGACCAACTACCGGTGGCAGCTTGACTATGATACCGATTTTTCCACGGTGCCCACCGGCTTTGAGGGTACCACGCGAGCCAGCTCAGCCCGGTTACCCACCCTGGAGGCGGCGACCACCTACTACTGGCGGGTCAGGGCCACCGAGCCGGTATTAAGCCCGTGGTCGGCCAAATGGTCGTTCACCACCAGCCTGGGCTCGGGGGCTGCCGTCCTTGAGCTCCTTAGCCCCAAAGCCGGGGCTGCTGCCGTGCCCACCCGGCCGGTATTCCAGTGGAGCGCCGTGGAGGGCGCTGGCAGCTACGAGCTGCTGGTGTCGGCTTCGGCCACTTTTGCCAATCCCACCATCGTTAAGATAGGCAGCTTTGCGCTGCCCAGCACGGCCTGGGAGTGCAATGTCAGCCTGAACAATGACACTACCTATTACTGGAAGGTAAGAGCGGTTGGCAGCACAGCCAGTACCGGCTGGAGTGCGGTCGGTGCCTTCACCACCAACGCAGCGCCCCAACCGCCATCTGCGCCTGCACCCACGCCCACTCCGCCGGTGCGTGAACCACCGGCGCCAGCGGTAATTGCACCCCCAGCGCCGCCGTCTCCCCCTACCCCAGTTCAACCGGCTATCCCCAATTGGATTATCTATGTGGTTGGCGCGCTGCTGCTGACCATAATCCTGCTGCTGGTTATCATGCTGATACTGGTAATCGAAATCAGGCGGTTCTAGGCCAGCCACCTCGCCGCTTTGTCCATCTGCATAGCGCCGGAAAAGTTACCTTCCGTATCCTCGAAATAGACCATGTAACCCACCCCGGGGATAGTCATTCTGGGCGTGACAACTTTGCCGCCGTTGGCTTCAATCTTCTTGATGGAGTCATCCAGCGATGTGCCCTCGCTGGTATTGGTGACTGCCCTCATTTGTTCACTGCGTCTGGTCAGGCCGCCGTTAATGCCGGGTTCCTTATCGTCCCCGGTCATCGCCAGCCAGTAGTCAACCGGCCCCGGCCATTTTTCTATTTTCCAACTGAACACCTTGGTATAGAACTTCACCGCCCGCTCCGGGTTATCTACCGGGATTTCAAAGTGGACTACTCTCGGCATGTTCTTCATCCTCTGGAAAAATATTCCCGATTCAACCCACTCAGTTTATTGGATTTGGCGAAATGAAGTCATCCGTAAGTTTACGTAATTTACCATGAAAACCGCCCCTAGTTTTGTGGGACAGGTTTCGTTTCTTTTGGTTAATAGAAGTCTCTCAGAAGGACATGAGCATGGGCCTACTGGGTTGAGTCAACGCTCTTGGGCAAGGGCACTACCCCGGGCGCTTTGGGCATGGCGAAAATGATGGGGGAGATGAATAGCGTGATGACAGACAAGCCAATGAAGACAACGGTGAAACCGCGGGCCATATCATTGAAGTTATGCAGCAGGAGAGAGGTAATGGCAATACCCACCGCGCCGCCGCTTTGCCGGAACATGCCTCTCACGCCGGTAATGCTGGCCACGTGGTCGGGCATGAGCTCAATGCAGGCGTTATTGGCCGCCGGTGCCGCCACGCCCACGCCAAAACCGGCGATGAGCATGGTTATGCCAAGCAGCGCCGTGCTGCCCAGGTGAATCCCCAGTATGTCTACGCCCGGCGATTCGAGACCGAGCAGAAACAGGCTGACTATGGTGGCCGCAGTGCCCACCAGCATAGGCTTGCGGTAGCCCCAGCGCATCAGGAAAAAGCTGGTCACCGCGGAAGCCACCAGTGAAGCTACCGACCTGGGGGTCAGGATAAAACCACTCTCCAGTATGGACATGTTATAGATGGAAACGGCGTAGAGCGGCACGAATGCTGAAACACCAAAGGAGGCGGCGCCAAACATGAAGTTGTAGATATTGGCCGCCATGAACGGTCTTTTCTTAAGGACCTGGGGGTCAATAATGGGGTTCTTGACCCGGCCGATGTGCCGGATGAAGGCAATCATCAGCGCCACGCCGGCGGCGAGCAGCAGCCCGGCCAGTCCCCAGGACAGGCCCCCCTGGTTGCTGCCCATCTCGCTCAGGCTGACCATCAGGGCAAAAATCGAGCCGGCGAAAAGGCCGGCGCCGGTGAGGTCGATATGAGACTCCGTCCGCTTACCGGACTTCAGCATGAAGATAGCCACTATTATGGCCGCCACACCCAGCGGGATATTGAACCAGAAAATTGACCTCCAGCCGAAAGCCTGGGTCAGCCACCCGCCGAGGTTTGGCCCTATTATCTGCCCGGCAGGGTAAATGCTGGAAAACAGGCCGATGGCCTGCTGCCGGGAATTGGGAAACTCGTCGGCGGCTATCCCGGCGGCCGCGGGCAGCAATCCGCCCCCGCCGATACCCTGGATGAGCCGGAAAAAGATGAGGAGCTGAACGTTGGGGGCAATGGCGCAGAGCAGGGAGCCAGTGGTAAAGAGCAGCAGACAAGCCAGGAAGGTGGACTTCCGCCCGAAAACATCGCTGGCTTTCCCGGCGAGCGGCATAGCTGCCGTCGCGATGAGCTGGTAGATGCTCAGCACCCAGCCGGCCGTGATGAGCGAGGCATCCAGGGACGTGGTGATTACCGGAAAAGCCACCGCTATCGCCGTGCCGCTTATCGCCGAGAGCAGCAGCCCCAGGCTAATGGTGACAAAGATAACATACTTAGACATATCAAAGTAGCCCGGCCAGAGGTATGGGGACGAAGTCCCGTAGGTCTGGCTTGAAAATCTAATATTCGAGCAAAAAGACCTGGGTGGTGAGCGGCAGGTTCGCCTTGGTGAATGATAGTTTGGGTTGGCGGTTGACCTGGGTGACGCCTATCTCCTTGAGGAACCGGTCCACCGGCTCCAGCTCACGCTTGAGGACCGGTGTCTGGTAATGCATGGGAATCACCACCTTCGGCTCAAGCTGGCGCACTATCTCGGCGGCCACCGTGGCATTAATTGTGGATACGCCGCCTACCGGCAGCAGCAGCACATCCACGTTGTCCAGCTCCTCCACCTGCCGGGCGGTGAGCACGTGCCCCAGGTCGCCGAGGTGACATACCGATATCTCGTCGACATTGATGAGGTAGGCAGTGTTTTTACCCCGCTTCTCCCCTTTTTCTGCGTCATGGAAGGTCGCCACGCCGATGATGAGGACACCGCTGATTTCATACTCGCCGGGGCCCTTGATAACCTTGGGTTCGCCGCCAATACCCTCGACATAGTTATGCCCGGGATGCGGATGGCTGACGGTGACAATCTGTGCGGTATGTTTACCCAGTGTGTAGCCCAGGTCTGGCGAATAGGGGTCGGTAATGACGGTAGCCTGGCTACCCTTGATGCGGAAGCAGGAATGGCCTAACCAGTTAATGTTCATACAATCTACCAGTATAGCTGAGGGCAGATTGAGACGTCAAACTAGAGGGGACTTAGTTCCGTTCGCTTTGGTTCTCCTGTCCTAAATCTGTCATTGCGAGTCCCGACAGTTCGGGACGAAGCAATCCCTAAAATACATTGAGATTGCTTCACCCCGATTTCATCGGTGCTCGCAATGACAATCAGAGAGCAAGCAGATGAAAGCGGTAAAATTCTCTTGACAAAGCATATCGAAAATGGTAACTTAGATAGTGATTAGCAGTCTCTGCCTTAGACTGCTAATCACGGCTAAACAGAGGTATTGCTATGTTATCGGCAAGAGCTGACACTATCCTTAAGTCTATCATCGCGGAATACATCACCAAGGGGACACCGGTATCCTCCCAGACCATCACCAACGAGTATGAGCTGGGGGTCAGCCCGGCCACTATCCGCAACGAGATGATGCGCCTGGAGCAGGAGGGCTACATCATGCGCCCCTACCCTTCGGCGGGCAGCGTGCCCTCGGACAAGGGCTACCGCCACTACGTCGACTCCCTGACGGATGTCGGGCTGCCCCAGGCGGAGCAAGTGCTCATCGACCACCTCTTTCACCAGATAGAGGGCGAGCTGGAGCAGTGGTTAAGCCTGGCCGCCGCTGTAATTGCCAAGTCGGCGCAGAACATCGCCGTGGTGACCAAGCCCAAGCCCGCCGGCTGCCAGTTCAAGCACGTGGAGCTGGTGGCCCTACAGGACGCGCTGGCGCTGCTCATCCTGGTCATGCACGGCGCCAGGGTCAAGCAGCAGCTGGTCACCTTTGACCGGCCGGTCACCCAGGGCGAGTTGGCTGCTATCGCCAACAAGCTCAATGACAACTACGCTGATTTGGACCGGTCGCAGATTTCGACTAAGGACGTTATCCTATCCACGGACGAAAAGCTGGCCACCAACTGCCTGCTGAAGATGATGCGGGCGGAAGATGAACAGGACAACGACGAGCCTTACCTCGACGGCTGGCATTTTATGTTAAACCAGCCCGAGTTTGCCAACAGCCGCCACCGGCTGGCCCTGATGGAACTGATTGAGCACCGCAAACTGATGAGAGCTATCATTCCCCCGGGCTCGACCAGCTGCGGCGTGCAGGTGACCATCGGCCGGGAGAACAAGACCGAGGTTATCCAGGAATATACCGTGGTCACCAGCCAGTACGGGCTGCGCGATGAGGCCGTGGGCACCATCGGCGTAGTCGGCCCAACCCGGATGCACTACGACCGCGTTATTTCCACCGTGGACTACCTGTCCTCGGTGCTGAGCACACTGGTGGCCGAGCTTTACGGCAGGAAACCTGCCCGGCCCGACCGCTACGCCCGCGAGTAGATTCAGCATTTTTGAGGAAGGCGAATGACCCAGGAAGACCAGACTGTCAATTCAGAGCCAGAAAAGGCGCCTGTAGAAGATATTGAAGCCTTGAAGAAGGCGCTGGAGGAGGAAAAGGCCAAATCCGCCGCCAACCTGGCCGGCTGGCAGCGGGCGCAGGCTGATTTCATCAACTACAAGCGGCGTAGCGAGCAGGAGAGAGAAGACACCGTCAAGCTCGCTAACAGCCAGCTTGTCCTCGACCTTTTGCCCATCCTGGATGACCTGGAAGGGGCCTTTGCTGCCCCCAACCACCCGCATAAGAGCAGCTGGTCGGAGGGCATACGGATGATTGGGCAGAAGCTCCGCGCCATCCTGGAAGGCTACGGGCTATCACCCATCAAGGCGCTGGGCGAGCCGTTCGACCCTAATTTTCATGAGGCGGTAACGCAGGCAAAGGGCGAGGAAGGCATCGTCGTCGGGGAATTGCAGCGGGGCTACATGTTCCGCGACCGGGTGATTCGCCACAGCAAGGTGATAGTCGGCAACGGCGAGCCGGAAGAGCCGGAGTCAGACCAGGACACCGATTCGATACAGCCTCAAGATTAACAAACATCTCATTGAAGAGGAGGAATAAAATGGGAAGAGCCGTAGGCATTGATTTAGGTACCACTAAAAGTGTTGTGGCCGTGATGGAGGGCGGCGAGCCTACCGTCATCACCCTTTCCGATGGCGGCCGCGTGCTGCCATCGGTGGTGGCCATAAGCAAGACCGGCGAGCGCCTGGTGGGGCAGATTGCCAAGCGCCAGGCCATCGTCAACCCGGAAAACACCGTCTACAGCATCAAGCGGTTCATGGGGCGCAAATGGGGCGAGCCACCCGGGCGGGAGCTCCCGGTGGAAGAAGACGCCCGGCGCAAGACCTACAAGGTCACCCGGGGAGCCAATAACGAGGTAAAGGTGCTGATGGGCGGTAAAGAGTACAGCCCGCCTGAGGTCTCCGCCATGATTCTGCAAAAGCTGAAGACGGACGCCGAGGCCTATCTTGGCGAACCGGTCACCGATGCCGTTATCACCGTCCCGGCCTACTTCAATGACGCCCAGCGGCAGGCCACCAAGGACGCCGGCGCCATTGCCGGGTTCAATGTACTGCGCATAATTAACGAGCCTACCGCTGCCTCCCTCGCCTACGGTATGGACCATAAAAAGGAAGGGACTGTGGCCGTCTACGACCTCGGCGGCGGCACCTTCGATATCTCCATACTGGAGATTGGCGAGGGCACCTTCCATGTCAAGTCGACGAGCGGCGATACCCACCTCGGCGGCGATGATTTCGACCAGTGCATTATGGACTGGCTGTGCGACGAGTTCAAACGGGACCAGGGTATTGACCTGAGACAAGACCGGATGGCCCTGCAGCGCATCAAGGAGGCCTCGGAAAAGGCCAAGATTGAGCTGTCTACCGTCCCGCAGACCGATATCAACCTGCCCTTCGTCACCGCCGATGCCAGCGGCCCAAAGCACCTCAACATCATGCTTACCCGGGCCAAGCTGGAGCAGTTGGTCATGGACCTGGTGGAAAAGACACTGGAACCCTGCCGCCAGGCACTGCAGGACGCCGGCAAAACGGCCGCCCAGCTCGATGATGTCCTGCTAGTAGGCTCGCAGACCCGCATGCCGCTGGTGCAGGACAAGGTAAAGCAATTCTTCGGCCGGGAGCCCAACCGCAACATTAACCCGGAAGAAGCCGTCGCCCGCGGTGCTGCCATTCAGGCCGGTGTGCTCAAGGGCGAGGTCAAGGAAGTCCTGCTGCTCGATGTCACCCCGCTTACCCTCGGCATCGAGACCCTCGGTGGGGTGGCTACTCCCCTCATCCCACGTAATACCACCATCCCCACCTCCAAAAGCCAGGTATTCAGCACCGCCGCCGACAACCAGCCCAGCGTGGAGATTCACGTCCTGCAGGGTGAAAGACCCATGGCACAGGACAACCGCACCCTGGGACGGTTCATACTGGACGGTATCCTGCCCGCCCCGCGCGGCATGCCCCAGGTTGAGGTTACTTTTGATATTGACGCCAACGGCATCCTGAGCGTCAAGGCCCGTGATAAGGGCACCGGCAAAGAGCAGAAAATAACTATCACCGCTTCCAGCGGCCTGTCCAAGGAAGAGGTGGAGCGGATGCAGCGGGAAGCGCAGGCCCACGCCGCGGAAGACACCAAGCGACGCGAGGAGGTCGAGGCCCGCAATGCCGCCGATACCCTGGCCTACACCGCCGAAAAGACTCTGCGCGACAACAAGGACAAGATACCGGAGAACCTGCACCAGGAGGTGACCAACAAGGTGGCCGCCGTACGTTCCGCCATGCAGGGGACGGATATTAACGCCATCCGCCGCACCACCCAGGAGCTGTCCGACGCCATGCAGAAGGTCGGGCAGACGGTTTACGGTCAGCAGGGACCGCCGCCACCCGGCGGCCAGCAACCGCCACCGGGAGACCAGCAGCCACCCCCGGGAGGGCAACAGCCGCCTCCGGGCGGCAAGGGCGGCGAGGACGGCACTGTGGAAGGTGAGTTCCGCGAGGTGTAGAGGTTCCACAAGGGGAAATTTTTGAGAAGGGGGCGTCAGCCCCCTTCTTTTCACTATCAAAACAGAACGAGGGGCTTCGCTTCCTTACCCAACCCTCTCTCTTAGTAGTATAATAAACGTGGAGGAATAAAGAGAGCGAAGCCTCTCTTATTGTTCTCTGTCTTGATGGTAAGAAGCTATAAGAGAGGGGCGTAGCCCCTCTCTTAGCTAAAGGGGATAGGGTCGAACTACTGGAATGACAACCAAACGTGATTACTATGAAGTCCTCGGCGTGGCGCGCAACGTCACGGAAGAGGAAATCAAGAGCGCCTTCCGCAAGCTGGCCTTCAAATGCCACCCCGACCATAACAGTTCGGACGGGGCGGAAGACTCGTTCAAAGAGCTAAACGAGGCCTACGAGGTCCTGTCTAACCCGGACAAACGCGCTAACTATGACCGCTTCGGGCACGGCGGCGCCGAAGGCTATTTTGGGCGTGGCTTTGAGGGGTTTGATTTCGGCGGGCTGGGTGATATCTTCGACGCCTTCTTCGGCGGGGCCACCACCGCTACCCGGCAGGCCCCCCAGCGCGGCGCCGACCTGCGCTATACCATGACCCTCACTTTCGAGGAAGCTGCCTTCGGCAGCGAGAAGGAACTCACCTTATCCCGTGTCGAAAACTGCACCCTGTGCTATGGCGTCGGCGCTAAGCCGGGCAGCCAGCCCAGCCGCTGTCCCACCTGCGAGGGCTCCGGGCAGGTACGGCGCGTCCAGCAGAACATATTCGGCCGTTTCACCAATATCGTCACCTGCCCCCAGTGCCACGGCGAGGGTAGAATCATCAAAGACCCCTGTCCCCAGTGCCGCGGCACCGGGCGGGAGAAGCACCAGCGCACCATACCGATTAAGGTCCCGGCCGGGGTTGACGATAGCTCGCAGATGCGCCTGACCGGGGAAGGCGAAGCCGGGGAAAAAGGCGGCTCGCCGGGCAACCTGTATATCACCTTCTCCGTCAAGCCGCACGAGTTCTTCGTCAGGGAGAATGATGACATCCTGTACGACCTGCAGCTTAACTTTGCCCAGGCTGCCCTCGGCGCCGAAATAGAGATACCTACCCTGGGTGGCAAGACCAAGCTCAAAATCCCCGCTGGCAGCCAGACCGGCAAAGTGCTCCGTCTCAAGGGGCAGGGTGTGGCGCACCTGAACCAGAGCGGGCGCGGCGACCAGCTGGTCAACCTGGTGGTGGTGACCCCGGAGAAGCTGACCAAAGAGCAGCGCGAGTTGTTTGAGAAGCTGGCCCAGACGATGCACCCCGACCAGCGTTAAATCCCCAAATTCTAATATCTAAACCCTTAACAATTCTTCGAACATCCATAACCTGGCGTGGAAAAATCTTCTCTGGT
>JAUYDJ010000023.1 GCA_030690025.1 Chloroflexota bacterium
AACTGATTTGATGATGCCGTCAATGGCCACAAAGGCGGCGACAATCTCAGCGGGGATGTATTTCAGGAGCTTTGATGCGTAATCATCCAGTCCGGGTTGCGCTCCCGCTGCCCTTTGTGCTCCCATTGTCGTGAACGTGGATACATCTTTGGCCGTGATTACTCTTCGTCCCATAATGATGCCTCCTTTCTTTCTACAGACTTCCTACCACTGGACAAACATGGGCATGACCACGTGAATGTAGTTGTCCGCGCCCACCGGACGGATTACCCAGGGGCTGGAGGGACTGGTGGTCTCCAGAGCCACCTGCGGCTCTTTGAGCACGCTGAGCACCTCGGTCAGGTACCGGCCGTTAAAGGCAATCTTGGCGGCTTCACCCTCCACCTGAGCGTCAACCTCGCCCACATCGTCGCCTACCTCTTCGGAGCGGGCGGAAATGGTCATCTTGCCCGGGGTCAGCTCCCCACCGGGACTCACCACCAAGCGGACAATACCGCTGCCATCGCGGGCAAAGATTGAGGCGGTCTTGGTGGCCCTGAGGAACTGTGCCACATCAATCACAGCGCGGCTGCTGTGGCTCTGGGGGATAAGCTGGCCGTACTGGGGGAAGGTGCCCTGCACTAACTGGGACACCAGCTCGATATTCTTCAGAATGAAGATTGCCTGGCTCTTATTGGGGTTGACCCGTATCTCCACCGGCTCTTCCTGGTCGGCGGCCAGGCGAGCAAGCTCGGCCATGGTGCGCGCCGGGATAATGACCTCGGTCTTCTCCGAGACCGGCGTCTTCAGCGGCAGCTTATATACCGCTAGCCGGAAGCCATCGGCGGCGGCCAGCGTCAGCAAGTCGCCATCGAACTGGGCATCCACGCCGGTGAGCACCGGGCGGGATTCCTCGACGGCGGCGGCAAAGGCCACCTGGTTGATGGCCTGGCGCAGGCCCTCCACCTCAACCTGGGTGGAAATCCCGTCTTCCACGCGGGGAATGGGCGGAAAATCCTTGGCATCCGTCCCGCTGATTCTGGCCTCAAAACGGGCGCAGCGCAGCTCAATGGTCTTGGTGCGCGGGAACAGGCTGATATCCACCTTATCGGCGGGCAGCGAGTTGATAAACTCGATGAGCAGCCGGGCAGGAACAGTCACCGAACCCTCTTCCTCGACCTTGGCGCCAATCCAGCAGCTGATGGCCATTTCCAGGTTGGTCGCCACCAGCTTCAGGCGCGACTGGTCAGTGACCAGCAGGACGTTATTGGTGATGGGCAGCGTTGTCCGCGTAGCCACCGCCCTGCCGACTATACCAAGCCCCCGGTTGAGATTTTCCTGAAGACACGAGAGTTTCATATTCCAAACCTCCAAAATTACACTATGGAGTTAGTAGTATATAACAATAATCGCCGCTATTCAAGGGCTATGGTGCCACTTTTGCCGCCACTTTTTCTAACGAGCCGGATATTTTCGATTTTCATGCCCCGGTCGACGGCCTTGCACATGTCATAGATAGTCAGCGCCGCGACGGCTGTCGCGGTCAGCGCCTCCATCTCCACCCCGGTCTTGCCGAGGCTTTTCACCGTGGCGGTAATTTCCACGGCGCTGTTATTTTCATCCAGATTCAGTTCTACTTTCACATCCCCGATGAGCAGCGGGTGGCACAGGGGGATGAGGTGGGGCGTCTGCTTAGCCGCCATGATGCCGGCCAGTTGAGCCACGGTCAGCACGTCTCCCTTGGCGATACCGCCCTTCTTTATCAGGTCGAAGGTAGCCGCCTGCATCTTGACCACGCCTTTGGCGACAGCCTCACGCTCGGTGTCAGGCTTCTGGCTGACATCCACCATGCGCGGCCGGCCTTCGGCATCGAGGTGGGTCAGCTGCTTTTCGGCCACTGGCTCCGGGGCTGCTTCTTTCCGAGGTTTGGGCAATTTCATCTGTTTCTGACTGGCCAGACCGGTGGCCAGGTTGTGGGCCTCTTTATGGAAGGGGTTGCCTCCCGTCTGGTCAATCCACTCCCAGTGCACCTCCCGCTGGCTGACGGCGGCGTCAAGCTGCTCCCAGAGGTCACGGTTGGCCCGCCGCTGCCATCCTTTGGCGGCGCACCCGTACAGGTACTGGCTATCGGTATAGACCGTCAGTCCCGCCCCCTGCGGCGTTTGGTAGATACCCTCCAGGGCAGCGGTGATTTCCATACGGCTGCTGGTGGTCTTCTGCGCCTGGCCGGAGAAGGCCTGCTCGCGGCCGTTTTCCACGATGACCGCCGCCCAGCCGCCCTGGTTCAGCACCGGATTATAAGCGCCGTCAGCATATATCTCTATCATGGCTCACCTCCAAGTGAAACTCTTAGCAAGGCCCCGCTTATCCTTCATGGCGGTTAAACCGACTACCACAAAGTACGAGAATGTCATTCTGAAGGAGCGGAGCGACTGAAGAATCTGGTAGAGACCCTTCGCTTCGCTCAGGGTGACAATCTGAATTGCACGGCATCTATTTTCATAACAATGACAGGCACCATAGAGAGACTATTATATCAGAAAAAGAGATTTAGGTTATATAGGTTATAGATGAAGGAAGGCTAGCCGCCAATCTGGCAGAAAGGCCGGTTGTTGGGCATTTGTCCCTCGGCGAGATGATGGCGCAGCGGTTTCTTGGCCACGGCTGCCTCAATCAGCTGCTTGAGCTGGCCGTTGGATACGCCGTTACGCAGCGGCTGCTTCAGGTCGATTTCATCTTCCGACAGGAGACAGAGACGCAGCTTACCGTCGGCCGTCAGGCGCAGCCGGTTACACTGGAAGCAGAAGTGCTCGGTGACCGGCGTGATGAAGCCGATAGTGCCGTTAGCCCCGGGGAAACGGAAGTAGTTGGCCGGGCCGTTGCCCACCGCCGACTTGCACGGCTGAAGTTCGCCCAGCTGCCCCAGGCGCTTCCGCATCTCGCCCACCGAAACAAACTGCGAAGTAATAGCGCCGTTGCCGGGGAAGGGCATAAACTCGATGAAGCGAACGTGCCAGCCGTCATGGATAGTCTTCCGGGCAAAATCGAGGATTTCGTCGTCGTTGACGCCGGCCATAATCACGGTGTTGAGCTTGACCGGGTTAAGCCCGGCGGCCTTAGCCGCCTCAATCCCGGCCAGGACATCGGCCAGGTTATACCGGGAGCGGCTCATCACCTGAAACTTTTCCGGCTTGAGCGTATCCAGGCTGACATTGACCCGCCGCAGGCCGGCCTGCTTGAGCTCGGCGACATAGCGGGCCAGCAGCAGCCCGTTGGTAGTCAGGGAAATATCATCGATGGTCTCTATTTCCGCCAGCATCTCGACCAGTTTAGGCACCCCCACCCTGACCAGGGGTTCGCCGCCGGTGATTCTGACCTTGTTTATGCCCAGCTCGGCGGCCGCCTTTACTATGGTCCGGATTTCTTCGTAGGTGAGGATATCCTGATGGGACATCAGGGGAATGCCCTCCGGCGGCATACAGTAAATGCAGCGCAGATTGCAGCGGTCAGTGACGGAGATACGCAGATAGTTTATCGGACGCTGGAAGGAATCGGAAAGTCCGGTCATACTATTAACCTTTCTAACACCTGGCGCGCCTTCCGCGCCGCTTCCCCGCGGTGGCTCACCCGGTTCTTAACCTCCGGGGAAAGCTCCGCCATGGTCTTGTCCAGCTCGGGAAGGTAGAAGATGGGGTCATAGCCGAAGCCGCCCTCACCCCTGGGTTCAAAAGCTATAATTCCCGAACGCTCCCCCGAGACAGTTTCGACTTTGCCCCCGGGTGTAGCGATGGCAATCACACATCTAAAACGGGCGGTGCGTTTTCCTTGCGGCACTGCCTCCAAGCGCGAGAGTAGATAGTCGATTCTCTGACTGTCCGAGGCACCTTCACCGGCGTACCGTGCCGAGAGGGGGCCCGGTTCCCCACCCAGCGCATCCACCTCCAGCCCGGAATCATCGGCCAGTGCCACCAAGCGGCTCTGGCCGGCCAGCACGGTTGCCTTTAGTCTGGCATTTTCCTCCAGGCTCTTGCCGACCTCTTCAACCCGGGTGGTGATACCCACATCCGAGGGAGTAACCAAATCATAAGGCAAGCCGACAAGCAAGCTGCGGTACTCGCGCACCTTGTCGTGGTTGTTCGTGGCCAGAAGCAGCTTACCACCCATCTCGCCCCACCAGAGTTGTCATAAACTATTTGATAAGCTCGTCGATGGTCATAGCAGCCATGGTCATCGTCTGGAGGGTACCGCGGGAACCCAACTCGATGGCCACTTTAGCCATGATTTTGTTGTTCGGGGCTTCGAGGATGTTCAGAAAATCATACGGGCCAAGGACGGAATACTGGGCCAGTATCTTGACGCCCATGGACTCCACTTCCTTGTTGACCTCTTTGATGCGCTGCGGGTTCTGCTTGAGCGTCTTTCTACCTTCATCAGTTAAAGTGGTCAGCATAACATAGATTGCCATTGGTCACCTCCTGCTCAGATATACCGGTTCCCCGAACTCGGCTTACAGCCTAATAATAACCCCTGCCACCTAGCCCGTCAACTCAGTAAACCTTCTGTCCAGCTTCTGCATTACCTGAGGCATGGTGGTATACTCCATCTCCTCCAGCGGCAGGCGGTGCGGCTCAAACGGGCCATGACGCCGCATATAGTCGGCAATCTTATTTGCCTCCTGGCGGGCCCGGTCAAAGCCTTTGTCAGCGAACATATCACGCGGCCCCACCAGCTTCCCTTCGGCAAGCTGGAAACCCAGCGCGATCACCCGCGGCGGCCCGTCAAAGCGGGACGGCGTGGCATCGGCAACGCTGACCGGCATAAAGGGGCCGTGGTGCGAGCCGCGCATCCAGCCCTCCACCAGATGGGGAAAGGTGAAAGGCTCCAGCACCTCGCCTACCGCCGGAAACTGCCCCTGGCAGCGGACCAGGCACACCGGGTCATCCTTGCCCACGTAGCGCCCGGCAATCAGAGACAGGCGCTGCGTGGAAGATACGGCAGCGATGGACTTACTTTCGCGGTGGTAGACGGCCTTCACCGCAAAGCGCGCCGGCGCCCCCAGGAAAATGAGCATATCGTAGATTTCCTCGGGCGCGTTGAGCGTAATCTTCTTGCACCCCTTGACATCATGCACCTCAAAGGCAAAACCCCCGTGCATGGTGGGCGCAATAACCAGCCCGATGGTATTAAACGGGTCGGCGAACATCTTGTATAGCGGCAGATTCCAGGACCCGGAAGACGTCTTGTCCGCCATGAAGATAATAACCGGCTCCGAGGGACGCTCTTCAATTTCCATCTCGGCGACACCCGGCCCCATGCCCTTGATGTTGCCCGAAAAGGCGTCAGACAGCAGGTCCTGCCCGGCACCGTAAAGCTTCAGCTTCTTGGCGACGGCGGTGCATTCGACAAAGGTATCCCAGGCCAGTTTGTGAATCTTGTCGTTCTCTTCGCCCTGCTGGTGAGTCATAATCAGCTGGGCGTCATCCCCGCACTGGGTGACATGGTAGTCAATGAGGAGCCCGGCTTTCTTAGCCCTGGCCAGCATTTCGCCGGCCCTGGCTAAAACATCGGGGTGAGATGCCGAATGGCCCACATAACCGCCGATGTCAGCCTTAATTACGCTTAGTGTAATCTCCAAAACAGTCCTCCCTTGATTTAATACTCGAACCCTTTTCGCGCTGGCACGCCTTTATCATAGGGATGCTTGACCTTGGTCATCACGGTGACCAGGTCAGCAAGCTCGATTAGTCTGGGGTCAGCATAACGGCCGGTAAGGACGAGTTCGACCTGAGGTGGCCTGTCTCTAATCAGCTTGATTACTTCCTCAAGGTCAACCAGTTTCCAGGCAGCGGCCACGTTCACTTCATCCAGCACCACCAGGTCATACTTGCCGCCGAGCAGCGCTTCACGCGCCGCTGCCAAAGCCTGCCTGGCTTGCTCTATTTCTTCCGGTTTAACATTAGCCGGGTCGGTAAGACGCCTGAAACCAAAGCTGGCCACATCTACATTGAGCAACTTAGGCAAGGTAAAAAACTCACCGTAGGGGTAGTCACCTTTCATAAAGAAGATAACGCATACGCGGAGACCATATCCCACCGCCCGGACCACCACGCCCAATGCCGCTGAGGTCTTCCCTTTACCATCGCCAGTGAAAATTTGCACCAGACCGCGGCTGGACGGCTTGGCTGACGCAACACCCGGTGATTTCTTCTCTATCAATTAGATTCTACCAGTAAACAGTATCGTAACGCCACTCGACTCAATTATGCGAGTCCAGTTTAACAACCCGACTTAGCGATGTCAAGCACCGTCGGCAAACTTGACTTGGCTGTGCAATATGTTAGAATTAAAAAACCTTCACTCCTTTGTTTGGCTCAGAGATTGGAGCGGCGGGGACGTGGGGTGTCACAAAGGAGGTCAGCCAGAATGGCAAAGTATGCCTGTATTGGTAAGAGTATTCTACGTGTTGATGCGCGGGAAAAGGTAACCGGCGAGGCCGTTTTTGCCGGGGATATCCAGCTGGCCGGCACACTTACCGGCAAGATAAAAAGCTGCCCGTATCCTTTTGCCCGCATCCTCGCCATCAACACCGAAAAGGCACGGCGGCTGCGGGGAGTCAGAGCGGTCATCACCGCCCGGGATGTGACCCAGTTCCCCTACGGGCTGGTGGTCAACGATGAGTTGCCGCTTGCCGACCAGTACGCGCGCTACGCCGGTGACGGGGTAGCCGCGGTGGCGGCGATTGATGAGGATATTGCCGAGGAAGCCCTGGAGCTAATCGAGGTAGAGTATGAGGAGTTGACCCCGGTGCTGAACCCGGCTGAAGCCCTGAAACCGGGCGCGCCGGTAGTGCATCCCGAAAGGGCCGAGGCGGTACAGAACATTGCCCACCGCATCGAGTACGTCCGCGGCGAAGGCGAAGCCGCCTTCCAAAAAGCCGACCTTATTATCGAAGATAGGTTCTTCAGTCATACCCACCACCAGGCCTACCTGGAACCTCAGGCGTGCATTGCCCAGTGGAACGGTTCCGGTAAGCTCAGCATCTGGGGTTCCACACAGAGCGTCTTTACCACCCAGGACATGTTAGCCCGGTCGCTGGGTATCCCCGAGCACCGGGCCAGGGTAGTTCAACCATACGTCGGGGGCGGGTTTGGCGGCAAGAAGGAGATGCGCCCCATCTTTCCCATCACCGCCCTGCTGGCTAAGGCCGCCGGCCGACCGGTAAAAGTCACCTACACCCGGGAAGAGGAGTTCATATCGGGACGGCCGCGGCTGGCGGAGACCATTGACCTGAAGTTAGGATTCAAGAAAGACGGTACCATGGTGGCCAAGAGCGCCGTCATCACCGCCGATGCCGGCGCTTATGCCGGGTGCTGTCCCCACGTAATGGCGGTATCCACCATCCGCCCTGACTGTTTATACCGGCTGCCCAATATAAAGATGCTGGCTAATCTGGTCTATACCAATACCATTCCCCGCGGCGGGTTCCGCGGCTTCGGCAACCCGCAGATGCTCTTCGCCATGGAGTCGCTGATAGACATGGCCGCGGAAAAGCTGGGCATCGACCCCATCCAGATAAAGCAGAAGAACAGCTCTAAGAAGGGTGATGTTACGGCCCACGGCTGGATTTTGAAGAGCTGCGGCTTTGATGAAACGCTGCGACTGGCCAGGGAAAAGTCGGACTGGACGAGCCGGCGGCGGAAAAAAGAACCGAACCGGGGCGTAGGGGTGGCTTCCCAGGTGCATGTCTCCGGCAACCGGGCGGTAGCCAAGGCGCGCGGCTTCGATGGCTCGGCCGCCCTGGTCAACATCGACCAGTGGGGCCGGGCGAAGGTAATCTCCGGAGAGACCGACCTGGGACAGGGTATGACCACCGTCTTCGCCCAGATTGCCGCCGAGGCGCTGGGCATGAAGGTAGAAGACGTGGAGGTGCTGCCCTTCGTTGACGCCGATATCGCCCCCTTCTGCTACGGGACTTTCGCCGACCGCGTGACCGTGCTCGGCGGCAACGCCGTGCTCAAGGCGGCTAAAGACGCCCGCAAACAGCTATTAAGGCACGCTGCCCTCAAACTGGGCGTTAAGTCCAATGACCTGGTCATCAAGGACAGCAAATTCTTCACTAAGAAAGCCGGCAGAGAGTTAGCCACCGTCAAGGAAATAGCCTACGAAACAGTTTTCAAAAAGCTGGGCGGCGTACCCATCACCGGCCGGGCTGAATTCACCGTCCCCGATTACGTGGTGGTGCCCGACAAGACCGGCTACGGGAACTACGCCCTGTCTTATACCTTCAGCACGGCGGTTGTTGAAGTCGCGGTAGACACCGAGACGGGCAAGGTGGACGTCCTCGATATCTGGTATGCCGTCAACGTGGGCCGGGCCATCAACCCTAAATCGTGCGAGGGGCAGATTGAAGGCGGGGTAGTGCAGGGAGTCGGCTTTGCCCTGGCGGAAAACTATATCTGGGGAGACGGCCGGGTGCTGAACCCCAACTTTACCGACTACAAGATTCCGCTCTCACAGGGCATCCCTGACGTGCACAGCTACTGGGTGGAGCAGCCTAACCCGGGCAGCCCTTATGGCGCTAAAGGCATCGGTGAACCAGTGCTGAACCCCATTGCTCCGGCCATCGCCAATGCCGTTTATAACGCCATCGGGGTGCGAATAAAAGAGCTGCCCATCACGCCGGAAAAGATACTCAAAGCTCTCAAAGAGACAGCCAAAGAAAGTTGAGAGAACATCTTGACAAACGGTATTACATCATTCTATTATCAATCCAGCAAGCTTTACCAATAGCTTGAGTCTATACAATCAATCTACGCAAAGTCAAAGGAGGTTAGCATGTGATAGTCGAGGAGGCTGTAGAGGTTAACTAAAAGGAGGATAAATGAAACTGAAATTAGTGATTGTGGGTCTAATACTAGCGTTACTAGCCATACCTCTGGCCGCTTGTGCACAGCCGGCCCCGGCACCGGCTCCCGCCCCAGCGCCAGCACCAGCCCCAGCCCCGGCGCCGGCTCCCAAACCAGCCCCGGCACCAGCTCCGGCTCCATCGGCAGAGAAAATTACCTGGACTTTTGCCCAATTTTCCGGGGCCACCACCAATGCCTGGCCCTTCTACCCAATTCCTTTCTACCAGACATGGCTTAACGAGATGAGCGGAGGACGAATCACCCTTGATACCAAGATTGACCTGGTGCCTTCCGCCGAAGTAATAATGGCGGTGATTGATGGGCGTGCCCAGATAGGACACCAGAGGATACCCTGGTCCAGCGGCACTTTCCCCCAGTTCGACTATCTTTCTCTCCCGTTCTACTTCAATGACGCTTTGGAGATGTACAAAACGGTAACTGACCCGGATATGCAGAAACTAATGGCGAGGGAATACGACAAAGTGGGCCTGGTTTACATAGCTGATACCACTTTTGAGCCTGAGGGCGCTATCTGGGCCAGAAAACCAATCAAAACGGTGGACGAATTTAAGGGGCTAAAGATCAGGACTTCTGGCCTGCTCCAGACGAACACTCTGAAGGCACTGGGTGCTTTACCCTTGACTATTCAGGTCACCGAACTGGCTGATGCCATACAGCGAGGCACGGTGGATGCCATCGCTACCAGCGCCATGTTTGGCGCGGGCGTAGGCCTGCTTGACGTTACCACTGATATCAGCCTCTGGCTGGTAACCTCTGACTTCCCCGGCCAAATAATCGTTAACAAAAAGGCGTTCGCCTCGCTGCCTCCTGACCTCCAGAATACACTCAAGGCGTGGGGTGAGCGGGTGACCAAGGCGGGAACAATGGCCGGCTGGAGCCATTACCTGGCGACCCTAAAATGGCTTGACCGCGCTAAGATAAAGGTAACGGTACCGGACAAGACTGAAGTGACCAAAGCCAGAGCCCTGGCGCAATCATCCATTGACCTGTGGGTGAAGAATGTCGGCCCAACCGCAAATGAAATTCTGGCCATTGCTGGCAAGTATGCTAGTGGCAAGTAGACCCCACGTGCGAAAGTAAGTGAATAAATTCAGGCATATCATTGAATTTATAGCTAACATCGGCGGCTACTTCTCGGGGTGGCTGGTGCCGCTCATGGTAGCACTGATTACCGTGGAAGTGTTCATGAGGTACGTGCTGCACCGCCCACCCATGATAGCCGACGAGTTCTCGGCGTACATACTGGTGGCCATGTCCTACCTGGGAGCGGCCTATGCTTTTAAGGAAAAGAGCCAGGTGCGCATCACTGCGTTTGTTATCCGGCTGCCGCAAAGGGTGTCAAGCTGGCTGAGAGTGGGTACTCTGAGTCTGGCCCTCCTTTTCTCTATCGGCTTGACCTGGTCGAGTTACGACTTCATGATGGCTTCTTTCAAATATCAGGCGAAGTCAGCCACCTGGCTCAATTTCCCCCTGCAGGGACCTCAGATGACTATACCCATCGGCTTCGCTCTGCTGGCCCTGATTCAACTTGCCGAGGTGGTTAAGGCTATCATGGATACCAGGAGTGGTACCTATATCAAGGAGTCAATCGCATGAGCTTTCCGATGGGCTTACCGCTAATGTCACTCATTCTGCTTGGTGGTCTGCTGGTCCTCCTGGCCATGGGGACCGAAATCTACGTAGCCATGGGGGTCATGGGCGCCATCGGGCTTATCTTCTTTGTCGGTCAACCGTTGCGGCAGTTCTCCTACACGGCCTTTGAGGTCATGAACTCCTTCATTCTCACCTGCATGCCCCTGTTCATTTTCATGGGGGTAATTTTTTCCTCTACCGGCATCATCGAAAGGCTTTTCACCGGGGCAAACAAGATTGTGGCCGGCCTGCCCGGCGGCATTGCCTGTTCCGTCCTGGCGGCCAACGGCATTTTTGGGGCGATAAGCGGCTCAAGTGTCGCTGCGGCGGCAACTTTCGGCAAGATTGCCTTCCCGGAGATGGAAAAGCTGGGCTATGACCCCAAGCTGGCCCTCGGCTCGCTGGCCATAGGCGGCACCCTGAGCGTGCTCATTCCACCCAGCCTCATCTTTGTCGTCTATGGGAGCTGGCAGCAGGTCTCCGTAGCCAGGCTCTTCGCGGCTGGCCTGATACCGGGCATATTGCTGACTATAATGCTTATGCTTACCGTGGTAGTCATGGTAGTGCTCAGGCCCGGCCTGGCTCCAAGGCACCCGCAGGTCAGCTTTGTAAACAGAATAAAGGCAATTCTGGATATTGTCCCCTTCCTGGCGGTCATTGTGGCCGTGCTGGGCGCGATTTTTGCCGGTATCATGACCCCTACCGAGGCATCAGCTATAGGCGCCATCCTCAGCGTTCTACTGGCGGTGGGGTACCGCAAAATGACCTATAAGGCGCTTAAGGTAAGCATGTGGGACGCGGTAAAGATAAACTGCATGATTGCTTTTGTTATCTTTAACGCCCGCGTGCTGGCCCAGGTCTTTAACTACATTGGCCTCACCACTGCCTTTTCGTCATTCATGTTCACCCTGCCG
>JAUYDJ010000088.1 GCA_030690025.1 Chloroflexota bacterium
GTCTCTGAAAACTTTCCTGACCGAATCAGGGAAGTCATTTGCTTCTTGCCAGCAATACGCAAGAGCTTTAGCTGCATAGCCTGTTCTCCAGTGTCTGTCAGGTTTGGCTAATAGTGGTCTCCAATCTTCGGGGGTGTTTGCGGGAATAAAAATACTATTAGCATTAATAGCGGTCATTTATACCTCTTTACCTCAAACCTATACAAGTTTACCTTCTCTTTGGGGCCAATGCCAGCCTTCTGGCAGCAGATATCAATCTGGTGCTCAACGTCCTCAATCCATAGCGGCAAATACTCTCTACTTAGATGTCATACTGATCTTTCTCACCGAGCTAACTCCCATTAGTAATCTTAGACCAACATTATCAGATCATACGGAGAAATGCACGTAACATAGTTAGAGTTAATATGCCGGCTGCCAGTAATATCAGGAGAATGCCGAATATTCTCGCGTACTAGACTGACCATTTCACCGGATGTGTTTTCGACGAAGTTATATTAAAAAAATGATTATGTGATGCAATTTGACGAGCAAAAAATATTATCGATAAACCTAAGAAAAAATAAAGTAAAAAGAATTAATATCCATACAAGAGTGCTTGTCGACATTTTCTCGCTTCCAATTGGGGAAAGACATATTATTAGACTTGATAATCAACCAATGCACTAAGCACTACGCTGCATCAGCCCTGGCAGCCACAGGGCTATCTGCGGGAAAATCATAACTAGTGCCAGCGCCAGCAGGTCCAGCCCGATAAAGGCTAAACCGGCACGGTAAACGTCCGCCATTGTGGTACCGGGTGGAGCAATGGCTTTTACCACAAACAGTACGAGACCAAAAGGAGGCGTTATTGGCGCCATCTCCATGGTAATCATGTAGATTACGCCGAACCATATCACGTTGAACCCGAGGCTCTGGACTACGGGCATAAATATGGGCAGGGTTATCATCATGATGGGCACGGTGTTGATAAAACAGCCCAGTATGAGAAGCAATATCATCATTAGCACAATAATGAGCATGGGGGCTACCGGCAGCGTGGTAGCCAGCTGACTTAGATGCGTGGAAGCGCCGGAAAAGGCCAGGATTTGACCGAAAGCCGCCGCTGCCATGATGATGAAGAACACCATGACGGTAATCTCAACGCTCGCCAGGGCAGATTTCTTCAAAACTCCCCAATTCAGTTTTTTGTAGGCAGCAGCAAGGATGAAAGTCATCAGCGTGCCGGTGGCGGCAGCTTCAGTGGCGGTGGCCACGCCCAGCAGCATGAGGCCGATAATCATGAAGACTATGGAGCCGAGCGGCAGTATGTCCCGTACGGTGTAACGTAACTTCTCGGAAAGAGGTGACGCAGCTACCTCGTAGGGGGGCGCTACCGAAGGCTGAAGCCAGCATCTCAGGATGATGTATGCAGCGAAAAGCACCGCCATCAGCAGACCGGGCATGATGATGCCCATGAGAAGTCTGCCGATTGATATTTGCGCAATGCTGCCCAGGACGACCGCCATCGCGCTGGGCGGAATCATGACAGCCAGACCGCCAGCCCCCAGAATAGGCCCCAGGCTCATTGACTTCTTGTAGCCGTGCTTCTCCATCTCCGGTAGCAGTACTGAACCCAGCATGGCGGCACTGGCCATCGCCGAACCGCTGAGAGTGGCAAACAGGGTACCGCCACCTACGGCCAGCAAGGCAAGCCTTCCGGGCAGCCGTCCCATCCATTTACCCAGTGCTTCCATCATGTTCGTGCCCAGCCCCGACTGAAACATCACTTCGCCCATTAATATAAAGAGCGGAATGGGCAGCAGGGTAAAGCTGGACAGTGAGTTCTTGGCGCTCAGGATGAGCTGCCTCATACCCGGTTCTCCACCCCACCAGATTAGTATACCGATGGCATCCACTACCAGAAAGCAGAAGGCAACTGGCATACCTGATGCCAACAGGACTATCAAGCTGCCAAGAATAACGAGAATAGCTAACTGCCATTCCAAGTTTATTTACCTCCTAAGTCAGCTCCGTCTTGGTTTCGCGGGATTCTTGGGAAACTGCCTTGCCTCGAGAGCTGTTAAAGTAGGTGCGGTTCCTTCTCAGAAATTGTATGAAGAGAAGGATAGATCCTACCGGGATAATCCAGAGAACGGCCGCATCGGGAATCTCTATCACCGACCGCGGGTGGTACCCCCCTCGGTAGGCTTCCCAGGTAACCTGAACGCCATACCAGAACAATGGTATGACCGCGACAGTCGCCAGCATGGAGGTAACCAGGTTGAGCAAGGCTTTGGGCTTAGGCTTCAGCAGGTTGACCAGTGTGTCAACTATTACGTGTCCCTCTTTCTTCAGTACCCATGCCGTGCCCAGGAAGGGGATAAACACCAGACTGGCTTCAGTGACATCTACTTGCCACGCAAGTGGAGCGTTGAAAAGGTTTCTCATGGCCACATCAGCACTCACCGCCAGCATGTCGAATATGAGGATAGCACCGGCCAAAAAGACTGTGCCACCAAGAATACGGTCGAATACCTTACCCGCTTTAGACATAGGCTATCCCTCCGTCACGCGCGAGATACCGGGAGGGCATCAAACGCCCACCCCGGTACCTCGACATTTCTGAAAGCCAGTCTACCTTTACTGTATCGGGATGCCCAGCATCTTGGACAACTTGGCCAGGCTATCCGGGCTGACGGTTTTCTTCAGCGAGTTCATTACGGACTGGCCAGCTATGTCGTTGTAGGTTTTAGCGTCTTCTGCGGATAAGACGACGGGTTTCATTCCCTTTACCGCCATATCAACACGTGCCTGATTATAGTCATTGAGCCACCAGGCTTCATTCTGCGGTTCGAGGTCTCGCGCTGCCTTGTCCAGCAAGTCCTTTGCGGCCTGAGGAAGCTTGTTCCACACGTTCAGGTTGATGATGATACCGGTACTGCCGCCGCCCCAGATAGGCTGGTCAATCCAGTATTTGCTAACCTCGGTCAAACCTTCGGCAACCACGCTGGACGGTATATACATGTAGCCATCCACTGTTCCCCTGTCCATGGCGGTATAGATATCACCGGGAGGCATGGTAACCGGGACAGTCTTGAGGGCGGACAGGAAGAGGACGAAAGACCCGGCGGTACGCATCCTCAGTCCGACTAGGTCGGAAAGCTTGGTAACCTTCTTGTTAAAGCCCAGCATGTACCGGACACCCTTGTTGCCTGAGCCGAGCAGGTATACCCCCATCTTCTCTTGATGAAGCTGGCGCAGGTAATCAAGATAACCCGAGGCGCGCTCCTCGGCATAGGTACCCGGGGCAATAACGACTGAGTCAACTTCTGGTATCACATCGGCGTAATAGGGCATGGGCAAGACCGACATGTCAACCACACCCGAGCGTACGGCTTTGCCCTGGTCAAGGGACGGCACTACCTCGGCGCCACCGAGGTACTGAATTTGCACCACTCCTTTACCTCCCGCATTGACTTTGTCAATGAGTAAGCGCATCAGGCGGGGCGAAGCCAGAGTCAACTGCTGGAAAGAGACTGCCTTAATAGTCACCGGCCCGGCCGGTGCTGGAGCGGGGGTTGGGGCAGGTGCTGGAGTGGGTGCTGGCGCTGGAGCCGGGGCTGGTTTTGGTGCTGGCACTGGGGCTGGCGCGGGCGCCTGCTGGGCGCAAGCTGCCAGGAAAGGCAGTGCCACCAACGCCAGAATAAGGCCGACGATAATTATTGCCCTTTTTTCCATTTTAGTCCTCCCAACTATTATTGCGTGCTAAACCAAAGCAAGATTATTACCTCATCCTGTCTCCTCCCTGATTCTTACTATCCCAATTACTGATTTTGCTTCACAATGAGCTTAATCATTTGATTAATCCAGGCAACATAGGGCATCTTGGGTAGGAAAGGCCAGATGTTAAGCCTGGTCGGTTGTTCACAATCAGGGACCAGAGCATCCACCGGCCTCATTTTGCCGGAATAAAGGTCAAGGTAGGTCTGCTTCTCGGCCAGTATCTTGGTATACTTGTCCATCTCCTCCAGACTGGAGGCCGGTACGGGAACGTCTTCTCCATTGCGGAAAGTCAACGTGCCTCCCTTAACATCGACGACAAACCTCTCCTTGCCAATGACATCAGGTCCCTTGTAGCGTGGGTAATAATATTTCTTGGTTATCTCCGAAACCTGGTCCTTGCCCACCACCTCGAAGCCGATAGTCTGGTCGTATTGTTTCAGTAGTTCCTGGCCTTCTTTGGTTTTGGCCAGCTTCTGCAAATGCTTTTTGGTTACCTCAAAAATATCGCCCATCGCATAATCCTCCTATTTAATCACTTTCCGCTCTTGCTTCAGAACAATGTCCGGGTCTTCACCGAGTTTACGCACACGCTCTCTCAAGACGGGGTCATTGAGGTAGATAGCTATGCCATCCTCGACGAGTTTCTCACCATCAACGGTAACGGTGGGGTCGAGTATGGTGCCGTCAACGTGGATGCCGCAGTTAAATTCGGCATGGCCGAGCGGTGGGTTGCCTACGCGGCGGCTGCCCAGAGCGACATGGCATACCCCTACATTTCGCTGAGCTTCGATCAAAGCCTCATCGTCTGGCTTGAGGTAGATGCGGGCGGTTGGGTTGATACCCAGCGCCCACTCGGTGCAGTGCATATTATAGGGATGCGGAGCGCCCGGCGGACCGGCAAATGGCGCGATGACTTCCTTCAGCTTGTCGGCTTTCGAGCGGGGGCCACCGCTTTCAATCTTGGTACACCAGCCATCTTTAAAGTGACATATTATGGGGTCTTCGCTGTAGCCGGTGCCGTAGAAACCGTCAAAATAGATGACTCCGTTCCCCGTCTCACGCGGCCAGATTATACCTTCACCCTGCCAGTAGCCCAGCCTGAAGGCACCCTTAACTACCGGCTTGTTGCGCTGGGTACCGCCGGACCATAAACCGCCGGGTGGCGTGAGACAGGTAAAGTCTGTCCCCCGCTTGGACGTCATGCGTACTTCTTTTTCGCCAAATAGCTTCTCCCGCCAGTACTGGTGTATGGCCTGAAGTACTGCCATATTGCCGGCGATGTGTGGGGTGGCCAGTGTCTCACGGTTGGCTTCCGAGCCGATAATGTTGAGAATACGGGTAGGATACTGAAAAATAGCTTCATAGGTTGTTTTGTTGTAGAGAAAGGCATAGTGGTTGAGAATAATGCTGAGGTCGGAGCTGAAAATTGCTTGTCTGACATTTTCCGAGGGCTCACCGGCGCTCCCGGTAGGGAGTGTATCGGTAAACATGACCGAGACATGGGCGCCCTTCTCCATTGCCTTTTTAGCCAGGAGTTGGGCGATAAAGTGGTCGGTCCTCAGCCTGCCCTCATGTTCGGTAAGGACGAGTACGTTTTCCCCTTTTTGGATGGCACATACCTCAATTAGATGGTCCACCGCTTTCATATATGCTTCTGCCATAGTTACTCCTTTCTAATAAGCGATCGGCACTCCGGCTTATCCCGTCATACTACCTCCTTTTATTTATTCTTTTCTCACCAGCCGCCAAGCTTCGAGTAAGGTTTTGGCATTGGTTATGGATAAGGATAGTTTGCCCATATAAGCCATGGCGATTTCGTGGTCTTCAACGGTGAAGGTTGCCGTGCAGTCCGCTAAGAGCGCCACATAGTAATCTCTCATGAAGCCATGCATGGCGGTATTCTGCACGCAGACGTTACTGGCAAAGCCGGTCATGATGATGGTCTTGATACCGGCGCTTCTAAGCACCAGGTCGAGGTCGGTGTCAACGAAGGCGCTATAGCGGTGCTTGATTACCACGTAGTCATCGGGCTGGGGAATAATCTTGTAGAATTCTACTCCCCAGGTCCCGGGCTTAAGAAGGGCATCGGCACTTATGTTCCGTTTCTTGAGACGGGCGTGCCAGGGAGGGGAGTCAGTCCAGTTGCTGTGCACGGTCTGGATGTGGATAATGGGCACGTGGTAAGCTCTTGCCTCGCCCAGGAATTCGGCTATTTTGGGCACCGTATTCTGGAGGATGGTGACATCGCTGCCTGATTTGGCATAGTGGCCGTTTTCATGGCACCAGTCATTCTGGATATCAACCACCAAGACCGCACAGTGGGCCAGGTCGATTCTTTCCGCCAGCTCTTGAGGATTTTCGACCAGTGGTATATTTCTCGCCCCCATTTTGCCTCCTCTTCTTACGGCATTAGTGCCCGAAGGTCACAGTGAAGGGTCTACAACTTCTTTTCGGCGGCGGTCTTATCAATAAACACAGGCTCTAGAGTTGAGTTAGCGTCAAACTCGTGGTGGCAATTGAGACAAACAGCCGGGATTCTTCCACGTGGAAGATGGGCGGCCCGTAATAAAAGCGATTCCCGACTTGTTTTTATCTCCGCTACTTTACTTGGACATATCTAATTTTTCGTAGTATATCTTCCTTGTTCAGATTTGTCAAGTTGTTAAATAAAAATTAGTCAAAGATGCTCATTTCATCTCAGTTTCTATCTTCCTTGTTCAGATTTGTCAAATTACTAACAAGAATTAGTTTAAAAAGGCACATTTCACCTCTCTTCCTGGCAAATAGCCTAGAATATACTCAACTAAGAATGCTCACCTACTACGCCTGGCTCAAGGACTTCATGGGAGCTGGTAAGGATAGACTCACCCGAGACATCACCAGGGATGCTACCAGGACTGAAATAAAGGAAATCAAGCGTGATAATGTCAGGCTTAAGCAACTGGTAGCGGAGTTATCTCTCCAGGTGCACGTGCTCAAAAAAACGTTAGCGCCGGATCTGGAATAAAAAGGAGGTGTGTCCGGGTGGGTGCTCAGGAAAAAAGTGAAATTTTAGCACTTGTGTCTGATTCCGGGAAAGGTGTCCCCTCCTGCGGTAGAAGAAAAGCAGAACGTAGAACGATGGCTCTCCTCCCCACACAATTCATCGGAATGTGTGATTCGAGCTACAGCGAACCGAGCGCAAGCAAAACCGCTTGAACTAGCTCGAGGCGTCACGCACTCGGGAAATATCATGAGTCTATTCTCTTCTGGTAACCCATTGAGTCACGGGCAGCACATACTCAAGCCTTGAATACCCCTGTTTCAATTTGGCAACTATGGCACCGATAGTCCCGAATTGTTCTCCGGCACGGGCCTTTACTCCTAACTCTCCCAAAGCCAGAAGTAGACTCTCCAATGTAACCCAAGTACGTCCAGGTGCAATCTGATTCCTGGGTATAACCAGCAAATCTCCATCCAAAGACACCACCCATTTAGACTTCCCCAGTTCTTGTAGCGCGCCATCAAAGCCTGACATCCCAGCAGTCAGGGCAGAAAGTCCATCTCGAGTTAAGACTCCACCCAGGACAATTCCGGCGGCGGCAGCCGCCAGGCTAACTCCCAGTTTCTTGCCATCTCGGGTAATTGACTTGAAACCCGCCTGGCGTGCCAGCGACTTCGTGCGGTTCTCCAGCCCTCGCTTAAGGATATCTATTTTCAGCAGCTCTGTCTTCGTGCGTAGGGTTTGAAACCGGGCCGGCAGCTCATGAGCACGGCTCTCAATCAGTACAACTTCTCGTCCGAGCGCACCCACAGTCTTGTTAAAGTCACTGTTTTCCATCAACTCTTCACCAGTTTAACCCTTACCTCTTCGATGAAGCTATCGAGGCTCTTTCCCGATTCTTCGCCTTTCTTAACCATGGCTTCATCTCACCGGTCACTCCAGCTACTCTTAACGCCTGGGCAAAGAGACCGTCTAGTTGTCCTTTCAGGCCCTCCGCTTGCTGCCGCAACTGTATGACTGCCTTTTCTCCCGTGTCCGTTATCTCCTTGACAGCGGAAGAAGCACTTTCTTCAATCTCCCCCCTAAGGGTATCTCGCTGCTTCGCAAGCCCGGCTATCTCACCGGTCAGAGACGATCTCTCTTTGGTCAAATTCTTCAGTACCTCCGTCTCCGCTGCCTGGCACTTCTGCAGTTCGGTGATGTCCTTAAATGTGCCCAGGGCGGCGAAGCAATCTCTATAATATAATATGTCCTTGAGATTGCTTCGTCGCTTTACTCCTCGCAATGACAGCCATGTCAATGTATTTTGTCTATGCCTTGAAACAGGGGAGGTGTACTCCACCAATATTCTGAACCAGTGCCTAAGCTCAGCTTTCCCGGATAAGCTGCCGGGCAATGGTCAGGCGCATCATCTCGGAGGTGCCTTCGTAGATTTCGGTAATCTTGGCATCCCGTAGATAGCGCTCCAGAGGGTAGTCTTTCACGTAACCGTAGCCGCCGTGAATCTGGATAGCCTTGTTGGTGACGAAGCTGGACATCTCCGAGGCATACAGCTTAGCCATAGCCGCTTCTTTCACAAACGGCAGGCCTTTATCCTGCAGATAGGCGGCCTGGTAGGTGAGCAGGCGCGCCGCCTCAATCTGGGTAGCCATATCGGCGAGCATCCACTGGATGGCCTGGAAGTTGGCCAGCGGCTGGCCGAACTGATGGCGCTGCTTGGCGTAGCTTAGTGCCGCGTTGAAAGCAGCCTGGGCGATACCCACCGCCTCGGCGGCCACGGTGACGCGGCTCTCATCGAGCGCGTCCATAGCCACCTTAAATCCCTGACCCTCTCCGCCGAGACGGTTCTCAGCGGGCACCAGGCAGTTCTCGAAGACGAGCTCCGCCGCCGAAACGCCGTGCAGGCCCAGCTTGCTTTCCAGCTTGCCCACGGTAAAGCCGGGCGTGCCCTGCTCCACGATGAAGGCGGTGATGCCCTTGTGGCGCAGCGTTTTATCGAGAGTGGCGAAGACCACGGCTATCTTAGCTTCGGCGCCGAGGCTGATAAAGAGCTTGGTGCCATTGAGCAGGTAGCCATTGCCCTGGCGCACGGCGGTGGTCTGTATAGCCGCCGGGTCGCTGCCAGCGCCGGCCTCGGTGAGGGCAAAGCAGGCCATTATCTCACCCTTGGCGTGGGGGACCAGGTAGCGCTGTTTTTGCTCCGGCGTGCCGAACAACCGGATGGGTGAAATGGCCAGCGACAGGCTGACGCGGAAGGCCTCGGCGGCCGCCGCCGAGGTCTGGAAAAGCTCTTCCACGGCAATGCAGAACTCGACCATTCCCTTGCCGCTGCCGCCATATTCTTCGGGGAGGGTAAGTCCCATCAGACCCAGCTCGGCCATCTGTTTGAACTGCTTGGTGGGGAACTCACCGGTCTGGTCGATTTTAGCGGCCACCGGTTCGAGCTCTTTTTTGGCAAAGTCGCGCAGAGTGGTGCGGAGCATTTTCTGGTCTTCCGTCAATGAAAAGTCCATCTGTCTCCCTCCCAAATTACTCGGCGTCTGGTTTAAGCTGCCGGCTGAACTTGTTAATAATTTCCAGCGCTGCGGTGTAAGGGTCAACCTTGCGCCGGGTGATGTCATCCACCAGCTTTTCCAGGTCGCTAGCTACTTCCTGTAAAACGTAGCTCTTGACCGAGCTTTCAATAGCCTCAATCAGCTCCAGTTTGGCCCGCTCTTTGCGGCGCTTTTCCAGCTCACCGCTGTCGGCTAAATACTGGCGGTGCCTGGTGATTTCGTCCACCAGCGGCTCGATACCCTTGTTGAAGACGGCTTCAGTAAGTAAAATAGTTGGCTTCCATTTGGGCGGGGGACAGGGTTTCATCTCCAGCATGAACTGTATGGCGCTGGCGATGGTATTGGCCCCCTCTTTGTCCGCCTTGTTGACCACGAAGATATCGGCAATTTCCATAATGCCGGCCTTTATCATCTGCATTTCGTCGCCGGAGATGGGGGAGAGAATGACCACGGCGGTATCCGCCACGCGGGCAATGTCCACCTCCGACTGCCCGGCGCCGACGGTCTCCACCAGGATGATATCCTTGCCCATGGCATCCATGACGTGGACAGCGCTGATGGTGGCCCGCGCCAGCCCACCGGCCCAGCCCCTATTGGCCATGCTGCGGATAAATACTTCTCTGTCTACGCAGTGCTGCTGCATCCGGACGCGGTCGCCGAGTATGGCCCCCCCGCTAAAGGGACTGGTGGGGTCGACGGCGACCACGCCCACGGTCCTGTTTCTTTTGCGGAGGGCGGCGATGAGGGCATCGATGAGTGTGCTCTTGCCCACGCCAGGGGCACCGGTCAGCCCGACGATGTGGGCTTTGCCGGTATGGGGATAGATGTTCTTGAGCTCGGCAATGGCGGCCGGGGTCTCATCTTCAATACCGCGGATGAGCCGGGAGGCGGCCTGGACATTGCCGGCCAGTATCTTGTTTACCGTTTCAGTCTTCATATCACCGATTACATTCTAGTTGAACCTGACGCATGGAGTCAAAGCGTGGATTAAGATTGGCTTAGCAACCTATGTCCCCCTTCCCTTGAAAGGGAAGGGGGTGAGTAAAAAAGAGAGGGGGCTGAAAGCCCCCTCTCTGTAATTTTCCTCCCTCTCTCCAGGGATTGGAGAGGGGGATAAAGGGGGTGAGGTCAAAACTATCTGGAAGAAACAAAGTGTATTTCAAAAGCCACTAACCAAAAACGAACCGAAGATGTTGAATAATCACGGGCTTCTCGCATATAATCCGTGTGAGGTTAAAAATGGCGTTTGAAATCCGTGCAATGACCCGTGACGAGGCTAAACTGGCGTGGGACATGGGCGCCAGGGAGGGCTGGAACCCCGGCCGGCATGACTGGGAGCTTGTCCCGGCCATTGACCCGCAGGGCTGCTTTGTGGGCGTGCTGGATGGGAAGCTGGTCAGCAGCCTGGTGGCGGTCCATTACCAGGGCAAATACGGCTTCCTGGGTATGTACATCGTGGTGCCGGGATATCGCGGGCGCGGCTACGGCCTGGCTGTCTGGAAACACGGCATAGACTACCTCACCCGGGAGGTGGGTGTAGAGTGTATCGGCCTGGACGGTGTACTGGCTAATGAAGCCATCTATAATAAGTCGGGGTTTCACACCGCCTACCGGATAACCCGCTTCAGCTATGCGGTGGACTCGGTATTCAAAAGAAGCTGCCCGGCGATTGAAGAGAGGCATTTCCCAGATATCGCCGACTACGATTTACGGGTGTTCAAAGTGGACCGGGCGGCTTTTCTCCACGATTTTATCTTCAAGTCGGAGGCGAAGACCGCCGTGGTTTACCAGGGGGGTAAACTGCTGGGCCTGGCCATGGCGCGTCCCTGCTTCACCGGCTATAAGATTGGCCCGCTCCTGGCCGACGATATCGAGGTGGCCCGGGCACTGACTGAATCGCTCCTGGCCGAGCTTCTTGGCGAGATGACCTTCATCGAGGTACCGGAGCCCAACCAGCCGGCGCTGCGATTGGTCAACGAGCTTGGTATGAGCCGGGGTATGGCTACTAACCGGATGTATACCTGCGACAAATACGACCAAGACACCAGTCGCACCTACGCTGTGGCCACCCGTGTGGTTGGCTAAATCGTCAGGGTAAGGCTAACCAACCGCTCGATGCCGCTTAAATCGGGGAAGACTTCCACCTTCGCCGTAGGAAAGAGCCGGCGCAGTATTCCGGTTACCGCTCCACCCTGCCCCTGCCCGATTTCCAGCAGCAGGCTGCCCGGCGGGCGGAGTTTGCCGCCAACCTGGCGGCAAAGCTGGACAATCTTGTCCAGCCCGTCAGCCCCCCCATCCAGCGCCAGCCTGGGCTCGGGTTGCAAGCGGGCAGCGTCATCTGTGGTAACGTAGGGGAGATTGGCAATGATGAGGTCGACTGTCTCCGGCAGCGGGTCGAGCAGGTCGCCCTGCAGCAGGGATACCCGGGCCGTGACGCCGTGCTTTTCACAGTTAATCCTGGC
>JAUYDJ010000113.1 GCA_030690025.1 Chloroflexota bacterium
AGCGTAGCTTTCCGCCTCCACTCCGGCTTCGGCGGCGGCCGCCACTGGGTTCAAGCCAACCTGTAGAATGACCCCCACCTTGTTTAATCCTACCGGTATGCCGCACACGGGTTCGTTAGTGTTACCCATCATAATGACTCCGCCAAACCCGGCCCGCTTCAGCTGGTCAATAATCTTCTCTGCCAGGGGTTGACACTGGGTAGGTATCTCGCGAAAGTTGGCAATTATCTTGCCCTCCCCCTTCCGCACTACGCCCAGGACGTCGGTCATTTTAGCCCGGATAAAAATCTCGGAGGGGTCCAGGGTGGTCCCGGCATAGTGAATGAAGTTAACAAAGCGTAACGGCCGCTGATTTCGTATTTGAAGCAGTCCGGCGAACCGGGAATCCATGGGGATACCTGCTTTAAGCAGACTGCCATTGACGATAATGCTGCAGACTGTGGCCAGTCCTATTTTACCCTTCGGCACAATAACTTCACCGAGCATTTCGCCCCCGTTAGCCATCGCCACCAGGTCACTGACGCAGAGGCCAGCCTCGAACACCGGCCCCATCACCTGAAGGGCTTTACTAAAGTGCTCTTTGGAAAAGAAAGACACATTCACTGGAACCAGGCCAGTGCGGTTCTTCGTGTCAAAGGCCGTGCGGAAAGCCAGGACTTCAATTTTCTCCAGGACAAACCCAATCTTGTCCGACACCAGGGCATTGTCCAGCTCTTCTCTCCCGAGGGGCGTAATGTTTCTGCCATCCCAGCGTTTCGTGGATTCGGTCAGGCCACGCTCATCCATGAGCTTGAGATGGTAGCGTACCGCCCGTTCGCCCAGTTCAACCCCCCGCTCTTTCAAACGCCGCGCAATCAACCTGGCTCCCAGAGGCTCGGGCGAGTCACTGAGGATTTTCAGGATAGAGATGACCTTTCTTTCAACCTGGTGGCCACTGTCATTTATCATAGATGCGCCTTGCGGAAGACGGCGATAGGCAACCGTTTTCCTACCTCGGATAATCTAACATCAAAAGGGCGGTTTTGTCAATAGGTTTTCCCGGAGGTCCTCCCCTTCTCGGGACTGCTGTCCCGCTAGCTGGGGGTTCCGCTCGGTTTTGGTTGCTGTTCTCTTTAACCAGTCATTGCGAGAGGGCGCCAGTCCTCGAAGCAATCTCATACTCTAATTTATCGGGATTGCTTCGCTGCGCTCGTAATGACCGGGCAACCGAATGCAAATGATACCTAGCTAGTCTAGGTGGTTATTGCTGTATAACATAAGGTATGATATACTGGTAAATTAGCATAAAATCAACAGTTTTGTGATGACTAGGGGAGGTCAAGTTTGCCAGATATTGTTACCGTCAAACAGCTCTTAGAGGCCGGCGCTCACTTTGGGCATCAGACGAGCCGCTGGCATCCCAACATGAAGAAGTACATCTTCACCAAGCGCAATGGTATCCACATCATCGACCTGGAACAGACGGTCAGCATGTTGGATAAAGCCTGCACTTATATCGAGCAGGTAGTCGCCGAGGGAGGCAAAGTCCTCTTCGTCGGTACCAAGAAGCAAGCCCAGGAAGCCGTGGCCGAAGAGGCTAAGCGCTGCGGTATGTATTATGTCAACCAACGCTGGATAGGCGGCATACTGACCAACTTCGCTACCATACAGGCCCGCATGGACTACCTGGTGCGCCTGGAAGACCAGCAAGCCAGAGGCGATTTTGCCCGCCTGCCCAAGAAGGAAGCCATGAAACTCCAGGAGGAAATTACCCGCCTTAACCGGGTCATGGGCGGCTTCAAAGAAATGACTGCCCTGCCCGACCTTTTGTTTATTGTTGACCCAACCAAGGAGCGGATTGCCCTGACCGAAGCCAAGAAGGTTGGCATACCGTTGGTGTCCATGGTAGACACCAACTGTAACCCGGACGAGATAGACTATCCCATTCCATCCAACGATGACGCCGTCAGGGCCATCAGGCTTATGTGTAGTAAGATTGCTGATGCCGTCCTGGAGGGCAAGGCCGGCGGCATGTTGACCTCAACCGAACAGGAGAAAACTGAAGGCGCACCGGAGCCCCAGGTGGCGGCCACCACCGAGCCAATAATCTTTACACCTGACCAGGGGACATAGAGGGAGGACAAGGTTGCAGATTTCAACGGATAGAATTAAAGAGCTAAGAGACCAGACTGGAGCTGGTATCCTGGACTGCCGGAACGCGCTCCTTGAGACAGCAGGAAACTCAGAGAAAGCCGTCCAGCTACTGAAAGAGAAAGGCTTACTCCAGGCCAAGAAGACCGCGGAAAAAGAGCGTGTCACCGCGCAAGGGCTGGTGGAGGCCTACATTCATACCAACGGCTGCCTGGGCGCTATGGTTGAAGTCAACTGCGAGACAGATTTTGTCGCCCGTCTCCAGGAGTTCAAGGACCTGGCCCACAATCTGGCTATGCAGGTGGCCGCTTTATCGCCTCGGTTTATCTCCAAGGAGGAAATACCGGCCAGCGCTGATGTGGAGCCGGAGATAGCCTGTTTGCTTCTCCAGCCTTTCATCAAAGACCCGACCCGGACCATACAGGACCTCGTTAACGAAGTTATTGCCAAAACTGGCGAGAAAATCAGGGTGAAGCGGTTCTGCAGATTCGCCCTGGTAGAATAGAGAC
>JAUYDJ010000116.1 GCA_030690025.1 Chloroflexota bacterium
AAGGCCAACGGGTAATGAACACCGTTGCCATGAGTGCCATGAAGAATGGCGCGCAGACTATATTATGAAGAATAATTTGAAGCGGTTGGCGCCGGCTATTGAGCGGGAGTTACGCGAGACTGAGATAAGAAAGCGCTGGCAGGCTGAGCAGGCATTGCCGGAGTCAGAGAACTTCCGTAACTCCATGGATGCCTCTCCACTGGGCATTCGCATTGTAACGGCGCAGGGAAAAACCATTTAC
Source organism: Chloroflexota bacterium (assembly GCA_030690025.1). Classification (GTDB taxonomy): domain Bacteria; phylum Chloroflexota; class Dehalococcoidia; order Dehalococcoidales; family JAUYDJ01; genus JAUYDJ01. The sequence goes on from JAUYDJ010000116.1 coordinate 242, forward strand.
GCTAACCAGGTTATTCTGGACATCTGCGGTTACCACAGCTTCGAGGAACTGGAGGCTGTTCCGCTGGTGAAGCTTTATATGCCCCAGACCTATGATGAGTTTCAGGTACGAAAAGCGAAAAGGGAGCGGGGTGAGCCCGCTGCCAACCACTACGAGGTAAGCATCCGCCGCAGGGACGGTGAGTTGCGCCATCTGGAGGTATTCCGCAAAGAAATACTGTGGTGCGGCAAGAAACAGTTCCAGGTGCTGTATCACGATATTACCGAGCGCAGGCTGGCCGAGGAGAAAACTAAGCAGAGCGAAAAGAAATATCGTCAGCTCGTTGACAATGTGCAGGAGGGCCTCTGGGTCATTGATGCAGATGGCAGGACCACCTTCGTTAATCCAAGGATGGCAGAGATGCTGGGGTATGCCGCGGACGAAATGCTCGGCCGACATTTATTCTCGTTCAAAAACGAACCCAGTGTAGACATTACTAAGATTCATTTGGAGCGGCGTAGACAGGGGGGCAAAGAACAGTATGATTCCGAGTTTATGCGGAAAGATGGGACGCAAGTCTACGTCAGTCTGGAGGCATCCCCGATTACCGATGACTGCGGGAACTATGTTGGGTCTATGGCCTGTGTAGCGGACATAACTAAACGTAAAGAGGTAGAGGATAAATTGCGGGAGAATGAGGCCAACCTCACCGCGGCGCAGCGGATTGCCCGCCTGGGTAGCTGGGAGCTGAATGTCAAGACCAATAAAGTGCGCTGGTCAGATGAGCTGTACCGCATCTATGGCCTGCCGCAAGGATTTGATGCTACTTTCGAGGCTACTGTCGACTGCGTGCATCCGGATGACCGGGCGCTGGTTCGTAAGTGTATTGAGGATGCCTTACAGGGAAAGATTCCCTACAACATAGAGCACCGCATCATGCGGCCGGATGGCTCGGTCTGTGTTGTTCAGTCAGCAGGTGAAGCAATGTTTGGCCCGGACGGGCAGCCGGTCAAGGTAGTTGGTGCGGTCCATGACATTACCGAGCGCCGACAGCTGGAGAGAAAGATTTATGAGTACGAAGAATTGAACAAGCTCAAGGGTAATATCCTGTCCACCGTTTCTCATGAGCTGCGTACCCCTCTGGCGACCATCAAGGGGTATTCCACCATGCTGCTGGACTACGAGCGGAAGCTGAGGCCGGGTGAGAAACGGGAGTGCCTGGAGTCAATAGATAAAGCTACCGATAGGTTGACCGACCTTGTCGACCATCTTCTGGACGTGTCTCGACTGGAGGCGGGTCTGCTCAAGCTGCAAAAGACACCGACTCAGCTTGCCGACCTGGTTCGAGAGGCGGTTGTTCAGGCCCACCTCAGGACGCATGACCACAAGATAACCTTGAAACTGGAGAAAGACCTGCCCCTGGTGGACGTTGATTCCCGGCGTATCTGGCAGGTGCTGGATAACCTTATTGACAACGCCGTTAAGTATTCCAAAGAGGGCACGGAAGTGACGGTCTCGGTCCGGCAGGTGGAGTTGAAGCTGCTCATCAGCGTGGCTGACCAGGGTATCGGCATCCCGCCGGAAGACCTGGATAAAGTCTTCGACAAGATGTACCGCATTGAGCGGAGGCTGGCCCCTGATATCCGAGGCATCGGTCTGGGGTTAGCCATCTGCAAGGGGCTGGTTGAGGCGCATGGTGGCCGAATCTGGGTGGAGAGTGAGGTGGGCAAGGGGAGCACTTTCTACTTCACGCTGCCAGTGGAAGAAAACGAAGGAGCCTATGACGAAGAGCGGTGATACCAAAATGGTCCTGGTTATCGAAGATGAGGCTGACATGCGCCAGTTTGTCTCCCGGGTGCTGGAGCTGGAAGGCTATCACGTCCTTCAGGCCGCGGATGATGAGGCCGGGCTGAGACTGCTTAGAGAGGGCGGGATTAGCCTGGTGCTCTTGGACCTGAGACTTTCCGCCCACGATGGCTGGACGCTGCTCGTCCAGATGAAGGCGAGTCCGGAGCTCCGGGCAATTCCCGTGATAGTATTTACTGCCTCGGCGGATATATCACTGCGCCACCGGGCCCTGGCTATGGGCGCTGTTGACTACCTGGTCAAACCGTTGAGCGCCGCCAGATTGAGGACTTCGGTAGGTTGTGTTTTGCACGGGAAGGAGTGATTTCCCATGCCGTCAAAAACGTCGGTACTGGTGGTTGATGATGACATCCGTATGCTGCGCATGATGCGGCGCATCCTGGAGCTGGAAGGCTTCCAGGTGATGCAGGCCAGCGATGGGCGGAGCGCGCTGGCCCTGTTTGATGATGAAGCCCCGGCCCTGGTGCTGCTGGATATCATGATGCCCGGCCTGGACGGCTGTGCCGTCTGCCGGCGTATCCGCGAGTTTTCCCATACCCCGATAATCATGGTCACCGCCCGCGGCAATGATGAGCAGAAGGTTGAGGGGCTGGACGCTGGCGCTGATGACTACGTGACCAAGCCCTTTTCCGCCCGGGAGCTTATCGCCCGGGTGAGGGCGGTGCTGCGCCGTTGCCATTTCTGGGAGGAAAAGCCGCAGCCGGCATTCCGGCTGGGCAACCTCACGGTTGACTTTGCTGCCCACCGGGTGACGGTCGGCGGAGAAGAGGTAGACGTCACCGCCACCGAGTATAAGATACTGGCCTACCTGGCGCAAAATGCCGGACGGGTGGTTACCCCGGACAATATTCTGCACAGTGTGTGGGGCGAGGAGTACGGGGGTGAAAGCCACCTGGTGCAGGTGAACATCGCCCGGCTCAGGAAAAAGATAGGCGATGATGTGAAGAACCCGCGCTGCATCCTGACCCGGCCCGGCATAGGCTACCTGATGCCTTATGCTCAAGTAGGGCTGACGGTGTAGCCACTCCGGCAAAGTCATGGCTTTCTTTACATTTTCTTGCAGGCAGGAAGAGACTCTGGAGAGGGGGACTGGAAGCCCCTTTTTTGAAAAACTATCCGCTCTCTATTCGCGGAGCTTAAGAGGGGCGGCTGCTCCTCTTATTCTTTCTTCCCCTTCCCCTGAATAGGGGAAGGGGATACAGGGATAGGGTCAAGCATTTGTAGAAAAGCAAATCCGTAATTGTATTTAACCCCTGCCAGTGAGCCAGGCTTCCCATCCGGAAGGCCTTTTCCCCTGTGGAAATTGTGATGTTTTTGTATCAATTTATTCCCCCATTGTGACAGCGGGATGAGCCGGACTCTCTAAACTGGTATCAAATGAAATTTGAGAGACCGGCC